>JAFAGX010000211.1 GCA_019237515.1 Acidobacteriaceae bacterium | reverse complement strand
GTATTCTTCAGTGCTTCAGATAAACTGATCCGGGAGCAACCATGACGGGCACTGACGATCCAAAACGTGAATTATTGCGGCACACCGTGGCCACGCTCGCTTACCGAGGCGGCAAAGTTGTCCGCGGAGCCACGGCCGAGTTCGCCCATTTCAATGGAGCCGAGAAAACTCCCGCCAAACTCCTGGCCCACATTTGCGATCTGATGGATTGGGCGCTGTCGATGGCCAATGGTACCCGGCAGTGGAAAGACTCTGCACCGCAGCCCTGGGATCAGGAGGTGCAGCGCTTTTTCGCTGCGCTGAAAGCGTTTGATGATTACCTTGCGTCCACACAGTCTCTGGAAACGCCCCCGGAAAAGCTTTTTCAGGGGCCGGTGGCCGATGCGTTGACCCATGTTGGTCAACTTGCGATGCTGCGGCGTTTGGCAGGCACCCCGATCAAAGGTGAAAACTACTTTGTTGCCGACATCGTCACTGGCCGCGTGGGCCCAGAGCAGACCCCGCCCAAACGGGAGTTCTGAAGCATAGAAGGCAGCTCAAAGATCGCGCGGATCAACCGGATTCATCGCACCTAGGCCTCGCTTGGCTAGCAGGCCACAAATGCATTCGAGTAAAATCGACGTTATGCCGCGAAACTGGCGGCACTCGATCATCTCTACGAGGGACACACTTGGCCACCACTGCTCCTAGAATGCAAACCGCGCCGCAGTTGCCGAATCATAAGGTGAAAATCAAGAAACTGGGACAGCGCTCGTGTAATGAGAAAGATGCAAAAGGTAAGTTTTGCGGCGGGCATCTTAAGCGCTGGTTCTATACGACTGATGTTCTGGAACAGGAGTGTGGGGACGTGGAAAAGGCCTGGGGACGCGATGCTGAAGTGTATCGCTGCGAGCACTGCAAGACCCTGTATTTGCCTAATGCCGAGGAATCGCGAACCAGCGTGGCGGGTGAGGGCCAAACCTCGGTGTTTGGGTTGACGATCCCCGGGAAGGAAAGATAGCTGCCGAGCTTCGCCAGGCCTGGATCCTCCGCCTTCGCTCAGGGCAGGCTTACGAGACGCGAGTCCCAAGACGAGAACCGTGAAATCTGAACTCATCTACGACTGGAACCAGATTCATCCCGCCTCGTTGCGGCCGGCTCACAATGTCCTGCTGAATGACGAAACTTTACGCGATGGTCTGCAATCGCCGTCTGTCCGCGATCCCTCGATTGACGAGAAAATTACGATCCTCCATCTCATGGAGGCGTTGGGCATCAATTCGCTCGACCTCGGGCTTCCGGGGGCCGGAACTCGCGCTTGCGAACACACCGAAGCTCTCGCCCGTGAGATCGTTCAGCACAAAATGAAGATTCGAGCAAACTGCGCGGCCCGTACGGTGGAGAACGACATTAAACCGATCGCGCATATTGTTCAGCGCACCGGATTGAAAATCGAAGCCGCAACTTTTCTCGGATCCAGTCCGATCCGGCGTTACACCGAGGGATGGACTGACGATTTTCTGCTCCATACGACGGAAACAGCCGTCAAATACGCCATCTCTCTGGGCCTGGATGTTATGTACGTGACCGAAGATACGACGCGGTGCGACCCCGAGATGGTTCGGCGACTGTACAGCACGGCCATCAATTGCGGGGCGCGAGCCATCGTAATTTGCGATACCGCGGGACACGCCACACCGATGGGAACGTTTGCACTCGTCCGGTTTGTGATCGATCAGGTCATCAAGCCCAGTGGTGAGAAGATTCGTGTGGACTGGCACGGGCACTGTGATCGTGGCTTGGCGATTGCCAACTCAATGGCGGCTTTGGTCGCGGGGGCCGATTGCGTTCACGCGACCGCGATAGGAATTGGTGAGCGAGTGGGCAATACCCAGATGGATCAAATGCTGGTGAATCTCCGCCTTATGGGAATCCCACCATGGGTAGACCAGGATCTTACGAAGCTTAAGGATTATTGTCAGGCAGTCTCGCGGGCAACTGGCGTGCCCATCCCGATCAACTATCCGGTTGTCGGTGAGGATGCTTTCCGCACCGCGACGGGAGTGCATGCCTCCGCTGTAATCAAAGCTTACAAGAAGAACGACGTCGAGCTTGCGAACACGGTCTACTCCGGCGTTCCGGCGCACGTTTTTGGATTGGAGCAAGTGATTGATATCGGTCCCATGAGCGGCAGATCCAATATTCATTTTTGGCTCGAACGCCATGGCATCCCGGATTCAGAGGAACTGGTAGACAAGATTTATCGCCGGGCCAAGGAGTCTAACCGGGTATTGAGCGAGGCCGAAATCCTCGAGTGCGTGAATGGGGCGCAGCATTAGTGTAGGCCGGGCCGGAATGCGCGCGCCACACGTTCGAACGAACCTATGCCAGAGAAATTACCCACTCCCGACGAACAGCTCCAGCTGGAATTCAATCGCTGGGCGGCGGAAGGTGAAGGCGAGAAAATGGAGCGCCATCACCTCAATATCACCGAGAAAGCCATTCGGCGGATGAATCTGCGTCCCGGCGAACGGGTTCTCGATCTCGGATGCGGGGCGGGCTGGGCAACCCGGTTGTTGGCTCGTCTCGTCGGCGATGGCCCGGAAGGTTTTGGTCAAGTCATCGGATTAGATGTTTCCGACGAAATGATTCGTCGCGCCCGCACCACCTCGGCCGATTTCGAGAACATTCTTTATGTTTGGGGATCGGCCCAGCAGATTCCGTGGGAAGAAAATTTCTTTGACAAGGTGCTTTCGGTGGAATCGTTTTACTACTATCCCGACCAGGAACGCGCGCTGGCAGAACTGTTTCGCGTCATGGCGCCACAGGGACGCGTGTTCATTCTGATTAATTTGTACAAAGACAATCCTTATTCGTTGCAATGGGTGGACAAGCTGAAAGTTCCGGTGCATGTGCGCTCGGAAGCGGAGTATATTGACCTGCTCAAAAAGCATGCGTTCGAAAACGTGGAAGCCGCGCGGATCCCCGACGATACGCCCACTCCCGACGATTACCAGACCAAGTCATTTCACAGCCTGGAAGATCTGCGAGCGTTCAAGCGCATTGGTGCGCTGTTGTTGATGGCGTCGAAACCAGATATTCGCAATCCCGCCCCGGGATATACGATCTACTGACTTACTCCTTAAGCCGGTTGTATTTCTTCAGGATTTCGCGCAGGCGATCATGGGGAAGTCCTTGCACTGTGTGATTGTCGATCCCGGTCATGGTCTCCGCCGCCACCATGGCGTTCACGACGGCTTCTTCCGTTGCCTGAACGGTTGCCAAGAAAATCAAGTCAAGCTGTTCATTGGGCAACATCGTGATTTGATGCAATCCCTTTGACCCACCTCCGCCAGCATTGGCGGTTGAGAATGCAATGAAAATATCCCCTGAGCCGTCCCCGGAATAACTGCCGTCTCTGCCAAGCCCGAGCGAGACCCGCCGGGCGACTCGCTTCAGTTGCGTGGGTATCAGTGGCGCATCTGTCGCAACGACGACGATAATGGATCCGGTGTCATCATCATAAACATGGCCGGGAATCTCTTTTCCCACTGGCACCCCGGCAATACGCAACTGGTCGCGCCGGCCATAATTGCATTGCACCAGCACACCAATCGTGTAGCCGCCGTGTTTGGCATCGAGCGTCCGAGATGAGGTGCCGATTCCACCCTTGAATTCATTGCAAATCATCCCTGTACCGCCGCCTACGCTGCCTTCTTCCACCGGCCCGCTGCTGGCCGTGTCCAAGGCGTGGAAGGCGTCTTCTGGCTTCACATGGAAGCCATTAATGTCATTCAGGTAGCCGTCCCAGGTCTCGGCCACGACGGGCAATGACCACCAATAGCCCTGCATATCGGGATGACCGTGCTTTACTCTCCAGGCGATCACGGCATCGCGAACCACGCCGACGCTATGCGTGTTCGTAATCATCACCGGTCCTTCGAGAAAACCGGAGTCCTCGACCCATGTCGTTCCCGTCATTTCGCCATTTCCGTTCAGTGTGAACCAGGCACCAAACACCGAATCGGAGGATTGTTTTCCTCGAGGAAAAACGGCGGTAACCCCCGTCCGAACCGGCCCTATACCGACTTTCAACGGTCCGTTGCCGGAAACCAACGTGGTATGGCCGACTTCTACGCCTTTAATATCGGTTATTGCGTTCAATGCGCCGGGAGTGCCATCGAAGGGAACCCCTAAATCTCGCGCGCGCGGTTTTTTTTGACCGATCGCAAAACTAGCGGATAAAGAAAAAAACAGAATAGAAATCCCAATCGCTTGCCAGGTTTTCAGCATCAAAATTCTCCGCACAGAGTATAAAGTACTGTGATCTCGAGTCAGTGAAGCCGATTGGAGGGCAAGGTGGAAGCTTGGAAACGTGCGTTGTTGGCGGGTTCGGCGGGAGCCGCCGCCATTATGTTCTTGAAGGGAAAACCGACTGCGGGAGTTATCCTGGCGGGGGTTGGTTTGGCGACGCTTGCCTCGGAGTATCCCGACAAATTTGCCGAAATTCGTGAGCGGCTGCCCGACTACGTGGAGCGAGGCAACACGTTCTTAGGAGTGGTTTCCCGGGTCGGCGAACGACTGGCGGAAGCGGCGGAGAGTCGCGGGTCGACGTGGTATGAAGCGCTATTGCGCAGCTAACACGTCCCGCTTCATGCGATGAGTCCTGAGAGCAAGCAGAAAATTCAGCTCGTGCTGGCGTTCGCGATCATCGTTGCGGGCGCCCGCACGGGCTACATTCTTTATGAGCGGCATTCGGCCAAGATGGAGCAAGCCCGTCTGCGGCTGCAAAGCAAACCAATTGATCCCGACTATTACGTCATTCCCAAGAAGCTCTATCCTTACGATCTCAAATCGTCGCGGCAACTGGTTCAGCAGCCGGTGTGGGTCAAAGAAGGCTATCGCTACACCTATAATCCTTACGAGAACCACCGCACCGATTTCGCGCATGACGCAGGGAAGCTACTGCCATTGCAGAAATTGCAGATCAAAGATGTAGTTCTTGACCACACGCCTGGGTCGCCCGGTGAGCAGCAGTTGATGGCTGTATTTGAGGACAGCGGAAAAACCTATGCTTTCCCAATCGGCTCACTTAGGAATGGCAACTATCAAATTTACTCCGACGAGATGCTCTACATTCAGGACCCGCACGAGCTTTACAAACACTGGTCCCGAGATGTGTGGCAGGCCATCGATCAGCACCAGGTGAAGTCTGGCATGAGCGAACTGCAGACAGACTTCGCTATCGGCATGGGCATTCCTGAGCCCTCCACAAGTGCCGATGTGAAAACGGTGAATTACCCCAACGGGGGCAAGCCCTTCAGCATCACATTTCGCGACGGAAAAGCGGCAGAAATCCGGCAGAGTTAAGCGCAAGATTATTTCAGTTTCGGCGAGTCTTCATCGGCAGCCTTTGTTTCATCAGCGTGGATTACGCCGTCTTCATTCGTAAAGAACGAGCGATGAGTGGCATCTTCTTGCTTCGGAACCATGGTCAGCTCATACCCATCTTTCTTGGAGTGAAACTGAACCGTGTAGTCTCCCCGATCGGTGCCCAGCATGCGGCGCGTGAAGTTTCCGGTGTGCACAAGATCTGCGAGGGAAGTCGCGTACTTGTCGTTCTTCTTGTTATAGAGCTTCTGGGCCCGAATCACCGTGCGCATATAGCCAAGCGCATTTGCCTCAGAGTCCGAGCGCGCGGGATCACCGGGAAATTTCGGCTGATACGTCGTCTGGGACGTGGTGGCTTGAGGCGGGGCGCCTTGATCCTGTGCCGCCACGGTCAGCGAGCTGGCGATGATTACCAGCGTAAGCGAAAGTTGCAACCAGCGAATTAGCATGCGTTTCATTCCTGTTCCATTTTTGTATAAATTCGAGCGGCGGCAAACCCGGCCCCGCTGCAATATTTTACGCGGCTTGGCGGCGTCGTGGCGTCGACCACGACCACTGTTATTGCGCGCCGCTCGGAACCTGCCCGTTCTGGTTTCGTAACAATGCATCAACCCTCAACGCACTGCGAGTGCGGCAATCCCGCCGATTTCTCCGGTTTTCGTAACAAAACGTGAGACTTCGCACCAGGGTTGAACCGGTGTGATAACAGAATGACGATGGGCATCTGGTCGGCCCTCGCAATCTTTCTCCTCGGTGCAGCCGCCGGAGCGGTTACGACCGCTGTTTTTTACTCCGCCCAGATCCACCGGCTCCGAGAATTCATCGAAGCGTTCGCCCACGTATCTCCAGAGCAACCCGCAGCTCCCAAACCCGATGAACACCAGCGCAGATCCGCCTGAGTCGGTGCGCCCACCAAAAAATGCGCTACACCGCGTCCTACCGCCTCCGTTCCCGGAAGTTACTCCCGTAATTTTAAAGTGGCTTACGCGCTTTGAGGTCGGTTCAGGCGCGTCTATTCTAAGACCATCCAGCAACCTGGACCTGCTATGAAATCTGCATCGGCCACTAAAACTGCATTAGCAAAAAAGAACCCGATCCGTATCGCTGTTGTCGAGAGCGATCCCTTACGCTTTGTGGGATTCCGCGCGTTATTCGACAATGAACCCGATTTCGAGCTCATTGCCGCCACGCTGCCTGAAATCAGCCTGCTGCAAAACATCGACCTGATTTTGCTCGGCAACCGCAATGGCCACAATTTATTCGACGTCATGGCCAGCCTCAAGGCTAGCCGCCCGGATTTGCGCATCATCGTAACTGGTTCGGGAATCGACGAGGAAACTATCCTGAAAGCTATTGCTGCGGGCGCGAAGGGTTATGTGGACGAGGCGGCTGCACCGTCAGAATTTGTGCAAGCCATCCGCGTGGTCAATGACGGTTCGGTTTGGGCGCCGCGCCGCGTGCTCTCCATGTTTATTGAGCGGGTCTCTTCGGCGCCGGGACGCGTCTTCCCGGCTGGACGAGTAAGCTTCACGGATCGCGAAAAGGAAGTCCTGGACATGCTGGTGGCAGGCCGCTCCAACAAAGAAATCGGGGCAGCATTGGGAATCGAAGAGCGCACGGTGAAGGCTCATGTGGCCAAGCTGATGCGAAAAGTTGGGGTGCAAAACCGGATCGCCCTGTCGGTTCACGCCATTACGCACTCGCTCGTGTCCGCGAAATAGCTCAGCTCCCAGGTAGCGTTCGATAGCGCAGTCAGCTTTCGATGCATCGCCATGACCTCCGGACCCCCTGAAAGCCAATCTTGTTGAAGACAACCTATCTAACCCCCTGGAAATGCAGGAGCTTCGCTCTCTCCTCCGGCTTCTAGTGGCCTGACTTACGACTTGCGTAACTTGCCCGCCAACGTCTCACGGCTGAATATGAGCTTTCCTAGAAGCCTCTGAACCGGACAGGGAGGCGTGTGTCCGCCTGTTCCTGAGAAAGCGCACAAGAAAACTGATGAAGTTACGAGCGTATCGATTCCATGCATTTGCGGCTTTAGTGATCGGGCTGTCGTTATCAGCCGCACCGCTGATGGGCCAGACTCCAAACGACGCCGCGGCGGCCGTGATTGTGGGTACGGTTACCGCCGTCACTGGCGACACGGTTCCTGAGGCCACTGTCGGCCTCGAAGGGCCGGACCAGCAGGACCGGCGCGCGGTCAACGCAAACGATGATGGCTACTTCGAATTTCACGACGTGAAACCGGGAGTTCCGTATCAGGTCAAAATCAACGCCGAGGGTTTCTCCGTATGGACTTCACCGGTTATTACGCTTGATCCAAACCAGTTCAAAATCCTCACCGATATTCACCTGCGCGTGCAGCTAGCACCCACTACCGTCAATGTGTCGCAGACAGCCGACGAGGTTGCGACCGAACAGATACAGGTCGAGGAGAAGCAGCGCGTCCTGGGCATCATCCCGAACTTCTATGTCGTCTACGACTCTGATCCCGAGCCGCTCGACACTAAGCTGAAATTTCGATTGGCGCTAAAAGTGGCAACGGATCCGATCATCGGTCTTGGGGTCGCGTTTCTTTCCGGCGTGCAGCAAGCTGGGGATTCCCTGAACTACGGACAAGGTGCTGCAGGCTACGGTAAAAGGTTTGGGGCAAATGCGGCTGATGGTTTCAGTGACATCATGATCGGAGGAGCCATCCTGCCTTCGCTCTTGCACCAGGAGCCGCGGTACTTCTACCAAGGGACGGGCACACGGCGCTCTCGTTTCATCCATGCCTTCGTTCATCCCTTCGTCTGCTTGGGAGATAATCGCAAGTGGCAGCCGAACTACTCCAGCCTGGGTGGGGATTTGGCGTCGTCGTCCCTCTCCAATCTGTACTATCCCGAGTCGAATCGCGGTGCGCGGCTCGTTTTCACGGATTTTGGTGTCAGTACCGCGGAACGGATTGCTACGAGCTTGGCCCAGGAGTTCGTGCTACGACGAATCCAGTTCCACACCAACCGGTGACACTGCCGATTCACGCCCCGCACTCGCTCGTCTCCGCAAATTAGCGTTGGGCGATCATCCGCTACCACTTATTGGCGGTGTTATAGAACTCCGCCTGGCTACCGTTTCTCCGCGAGTTTTGTAATCTTTTTGTGTTTTTTCACCTTCAGATATTTTCAGCCTGCCGGATGCCGTTTACGATTGCGAACATGGGATGTGGGGAGAAACGGATGACGATTGGTCGTGGAAGCTCAAGCCGCACCCATTGCTGTTGAATGCCCTAAGACCCATCCCAAGGGGACAAATGCCCGTGTCCTGCTAAGTTCGGTTTTTGGCCCCTATGCGCAGGACGACGAGTTCGGCAGTCGCTCCATCAATCCGATGGAGCTGTATCACAACCAGGTAACTCGGGCGCAGGGAGCCTTCTCGCTGCGCATGTTCCATCGTTCATGGGGCATCATGCTGATTCAGGCAAACATTTCCGCGCCCTGCACGGTGTTGGACTTCCCAACGCGAGACGCTTTCGCGCGCGAACTCAACCGACACCACTATGACGTGGTTGGCATATCTTCGATCATCGTCAACGTCGGCAAGGTGCGCGAGATGTGCCAAATGGTCCGTCAGATCTCGCCGAATTCGACGATTGTGGTAGGCGGCCACGTAACCGCAATTCCGGGGATTGAAGCCATGATTGATGCCGATCACATTGTGCGCGGGGAAGGCATCGCCTGGATGCGGCGCTATCTCGGGCAGGCGGAAACCGCGCCCATACGGCATCCCGCTATCGTTTCCGGCATGCGCACCCGCATCCTGGGAATTCGGCTTCCCGAACGCAAAGGCGCGACGGCCGCGGCCATTATTCCTTCCGTGGGCTGTCCGATGGGCTGTAATTTCTGCACCACCTCCGCATTTTTTGGGGGCAAAGGAAAGTTTGTCAATTTCTTTAACACCGGCGATGAACTGTTTGAAGTGATGAACCGCGTGGAAAAAGATCTGAAGGTGCATTCGTTCTTTGTGATGGACGAGAACTTCCTTCTGCATCGCCAGCGAGCCATGCGATTGCTGGAACTGATGAAGCGAGCAGGGAAGAGTTGGTCCTTGTCAGTCTTCGCATCGGCCAACGCCATCCGCAGATACACGATGCAAGAACTGGTGGAACTCGGGGTATCGTGGCTTTGGATGGGATTGGAGTCACCGCTGGCGGGCTACAGCAAGCTGCAGGGAGGCCAGACTCGCGAACTGGTGCGCGAATTACGCGAGCACGGAATTCGGGTGCAGGGCTCGAGCATCATTGGAATGGAGCATCACACACCGCAGAACATCGAGGCGGAAATCGAATATGCGGTTTCCCACGACACGGATTTTCACCAGTTCATGCTGTACACACCGGTTCCGGGGACCCCTTTGTATCAGCAGATGGCCGAAGAGGGACGCCTGCTGCCTGACGTGGATTATGCCGACATTCACGGCCAATTCAAATTCAATTTCCGCCACGCCGCGATTTCCCGAGATGACTCTAAGCGCTACCTGGATTGGGCGTTCTGGCGGGATTTCGAGCTCAATGGGCCGAGCCTTTACCGCATGGCCCGCACTTTGTTATCAGGCTGGAAACGTTACAAGGACTCGCCGGATTCCCGGGTGCGCGAGCGTTTTGCGCGTGAAATGCGACGCCTCACTGGAGTATACAGTTCTGCGCTGTGGGCCATAGAGCGGCGATTCCGGCAAGTGAATCAGCGGGGCAGCGACAACATCCGAGCACTCCGGGAAGAATTCAAGCGGGAATCGGGATTCGTGTCGCACATACTACCCGCCCTCTTGGGTCCGGTTTTCCTGTGGACGACACGCCGGGAAGAGAGACAGCTCGCGCGCGGGAAGACCTACGAGCCACCCACCATTGTCGAGCGCAGCAATTGGCTGAAGGCGTGAGGAGAAGCCCGAATCGCAAAGAGCGGCTCAGGTTACCAAAGTACAGTGCCCCTGGTAATCTTGCCGCGTTCCGCGTTTCCAACCATACTCGTCTCACCTACCACAGAACCTGGGAGACGGGGTTGGGAGCGGAGATTAAAATCACCGTTGCCGACCCCGAATTTTTTTGCCTCGCAAGTTCCCACATAGTCAACAAATCACCAAAAAGACCGCAGCTTTCACAGGAACAAACTACCTAGAATTGGGTTGAGATTCCGCAAAGGGGAACGAAATGAAGATATTTGTGCTGTTGTGTGCCATCGCGGGTGGGACACTTGCCGCAACTGCTGCCCCAACGGCCGGAGGCAAAGCGGCGGACCGTGTGCAGGGTGCCGCTGAGGTTTTGAGCGATATCCAGGCCGCGCCGGACCAGGGCATTCCGGAAGGGGTTCTTGGCGCGGCCGAGTGCGTGGCGGTTGTGCCCAGCTTGCTGAATGGCGGTTTCATTGTAGGCGCTCGCTACGGCCGGGGAATCGCCAGCTGTCGTACGCCGAAAGGGTGGAGCGCGCCGGCATTTTTCGTGATGGAGGGCGGAAGTGTCGGGTTTCAGATCGGCGGCCAGGCAGTGGATCTGGTCATGCTGATCATGAATCAGGACGGCATGCGCAAGCTGCTTTCCAGTCAGTTCAAGCTGGGTGGTGACGCCAGCGTCGCTGCGGGCCCGGTGGGACGTACGGCCGCCGCAGACACCGACTGGAAGTTGCGTGCCCAAATCCTAAGCTATTCGCGCGCACGAGGCGTTTTCGCCGGAGCCGCCCTCGACGGGGCGGTGGTGAAGCAGGACAAAGACAGCACTCGCGAGTTCTACGGCCACATGGTGACTCCACAGGCGTCGTTGGGGGGAGAAATTCAGGCACCACAAACCGCATACCCCTTTCTGGCAACTCTAGCCAAGTGGGCTACGGAAGCAGCAAAGAAATAACACCTGGGTCTGATAAATCTGCAACCTGATCTCACGGCAAGCGACAGGCTTTCGCGGACAAGGGCGGAAGTAACCTTCATCTGATTCCGGACTCGAGGCATACTGATGGTGGACCCTATGCCTCCCGTCCCACCGCCAAGAGTCGCAGAACTGCGCCAACGCCGTGCCGGCCCGCGTGTGTCTTTTCCTGAATTGACTCCTGCGGTGCTGCGCTTTTCTGATGGTGGAAGGACGACGGGAACCCTGAAATTGGTCTCCGTGACTGGCGGCCTTCTCGGTCTGTCGCGTCCGATCATGCCCAATTCGATGGTGAAATTGATGTTTGTAGGCCCCACCGGATCGGTGTTCGGCACAGCGAAGATGCTGAATCCAGTGAGTTGGAGCTTGCAGCCCTTTTGTTTCACTACTCTTCACGATGACGATCAATACAAGTTGAAGACCGCGATCCAGCGGTGCGTAGAAAAAAGCGCTCGCGAAAACAACCAAAGCCGTCGCGATCAGTTGCAAATCGAAAAATTCCGACCCTGGTAGTGATCGTAGACACAAATCTCATCGTCGCGTCGGTGTAAAATCCAAGTTCAAGTGCATTCGTTGCCGGAACGGCCATGCTTTCGAAATGTGCCAATCCAGATTGTTCCCATCGCTTTCTTTATCTTCACGAAGGCAAGCTGTTTCGGTGGGACGGACGGCAAATCATCCAGCATCGTTCTTTCCTGGCAGACCAGAGCAAACCCAGCCGAAAACTTGAATACTTCTGGTTGTGTAACGATTGCTCACGCAGGATGACCCTGGTGTTCCGACGGGACAAAGGGGTTACTATCCGACCGTTGGCTTGGGTTCAAAAAGCCGCTTCCTAATGCGGGGCGGACGTTCTTGTCCTCCCTGCACGGGCAGGAATACCCGAGCTATACCGTCATGAAGGCTGCTCCGCACTGTGGGCTGACTGATATTTTCCTGTGAGCGCATTCCAGCGAATTACGAACATTTCCCCCAGCATGCGAATCCCGTCGCGCAACGGACTGATGCGTGTTCCCTCGCGGTGCGACCAAGCCACCGGCACTTCCGCAACTTGCAACCCATATTTGTTGGCCAAGTAGAGCAGTTCAGGATCAAAGCCCCAGCGCTCGATGCGCTGTGCAGGAAAGAGTCTCATCGCAGCCGAACGCGTAAAGGCCTTGAAGCCGCATTGCGTGTCTTTGAACTTCAATCCAAGTACGACGCGTAACGCCAGGTTGAACATGCGGCCAAAGATTTGGCGGTGAAACGGCTGCCGTTGGATTTGCAATTCGGTCTTCAACCAGCGGGAACCGATGGCGACATCTGCCCCGTCGCGAATCGCGGCAAAGAGCCTGTCGGCTTCGGCAATGGGCGAAGAAAGGTCGGCATCGCTGAAAAGTAA
>JAFAGX010000445.1 GCA_019237515.1 Acidobacteriaceae bacterium | reverse complement strand
CGAAAGCCTCGATGTGTCCACCCGGATGTTGGTGGGAGCAAACCTGGCGGTCATTTTCTGGAGTTGATCGAGATCTGGAACTTTGACTGGCTTCTCTGCTTGCATTGGAGTAATGAAAGATGCCACTGCAATGAGTATGAGGGCAAGGCTTTTTATATAGCTCACGTCGCGGCTCTCCTTAGCGGCATCATAGCAGCAGGGACACTGGCCTCAAGCGCGTCTACAGGGTAGAATTCACGAAGGTATCAGCACTCAACGACCGTCGGGTCCGAGGCCAATTTACGGTGAGCTTCCTATGCGAAAAGCTTTACTCCCTCTGATTTCGTTTTTATATGTCGCACTTCCATGCCTAGCGGCAGATCAAGTTGTCGAAGAGATTGTCGCACGCGTTAATAACCAGATCATAACGCGCGGCGAGTACATCCGCAGCAAAGAGGATTTGCGCAAAGAGGCGCAGCAGCAGGATCCGGTGAACGCGGAAAAGATCATCGCCGACCGTGACAAGGACGTTCTTCGCGACCTGATTGATCAACAATTGCTGCTGGATAAAGGCAAAGAGTTGGGCATTACTGCCGACACCGAGCTCATCAAGAAATTAGACCAGATGCGCAAGGACATGAACCTCGAGAACATGGAGGATCTCGAGAAGGCAGCCCAGGCCCAGGGAGTCTCATTCGAGGATTTCAAGCAAAACATGCGCAACCAGATCATCACTCAGCAGGTGATTGGCAAGGAGGTCGGTTCGCGGCTGAATATCAGCAAAGAAGACGAGCAGAAATTCTACGACGAGCATAAGAATGATCTTGATCAGCCCGAGCAGGTACGTTTAAGCGAGATCCTGGTCTCGACCGACAAGAAGGCAAACGACAAGCGAGACGAAGCTCAGATCGTAGAAGAGGGCCAGAAAAAAGCGGACAGCCTGTTAGACGAGATCAAGAAAGGTGCCAAATTCGACGATGTCGCGAAGAAGAATTCCAATGGCCCGAGTGCGGCTCAGGGCGGCGACCTTGGCTACTTCAAGCGCGGAACCTTGGCCAAAGAACTTGAGGATAAAACTTTCGCAATGAAGGTCGGCGATGTCTCTGATGTAATCCGCACGAAACAGGGTTTCATCATTCTTAAAGCCACGGACCACACTGAAGCCGGCATCCCGCCGATGAACAAAATCGAGCAGCGGCTCCAGGATGCGGTTTACATGCAAAAGCTGCAGCCCGCGTTGCGTGAATATCTCACCAAATTGCGCGAAGACGCCTTCATTGACATAAAACCAGGATATGTGGACACGGGCGCAAGTCCCAACCAAACCCAATTCGTGGTAACTGCCAACAAAGATGACAAGGCCAAACCACTAAAAAAGAAGAAGAAGTTAGGGATGTTTTAGTTTAAGCTTGGCTGATCTGAGCGGGGAGGTGCACGCCCTGCGGGATCGACTTGCTCATGAAAGAATTCTTCTTAGCAGACTGCTGTCATCATGAGAACAAGGTCATCACTTCCACATTCGTTGTCGTTTCCAAACAAGTAAAACCCAAGAAAACTGGCGAGCCCTACCTGGCTTTGACGCTTGGAGATCGAACAGGTCAGATCGAAGCCAAGATGTGGGACAACGTCGAAAGCGCAATCGACGCTTTTGAGCAGGAAGATTTCATCAAGGCCAAAGGTCTGGTCAATAAGTACAAGAACCGTTTTCAATTCACGATCCACAAGCTACGTAAGCTGCTCGATACCGAAGTAGAGTTTTCCGACTACCTGCCCAAAACCAGCAAAGATATAGGCGAGCTTTGGCAAACGCTGGCGGTCTATGTTGCCGCGTTCCAGAATCCGCATCTCAAATCACTGGTCGAAGCGTTCATGTCTGACCCGAATATTGCCGAGGCCTATCGCAACGCTCCAGCGGCCAAGTCTCTCCACCATGCCTACATAGGCGGCCTGCTCGATCACGTGGTTTCGCTGTTTCGTTCCTGTGATCTGATCTGTCGCAATTATCCTCAAATCAATCGCGACCTGCTCATGACGGGCGCGTTTCTGCACGATATTGGCAAAATTCATGAGCTCACCTACAACCGCTCGTTTACATACACAACACGCGGTCAGCTGCTGGGTCATATGATTATTGAGCTGGAAATGTTGCAAGCGAAGCTGGCGCAGGTTCCGGGATTTCCCGACGAACTGAAGACTTTGATTGAACACATGATTATCAGTCACCATGGGGAATACGAATTCGGTTCACCGAAGCTCCCGATGTTTCCTGAAGCTCTCGTTTTGCATTATCTCGATGATCTGGATTCCAAAATGGAAGCCATGCGGGCGCACTTCGAGCGGGAAATCGGTTCGGAGGGGCCGTGGACTGGTTACAATCCGTCGCTAGGGCGACCACTGCTAAACAGTGCAAAGTTTCTTGAGAAAAAGCCCCAGGTTGCGAGTGCGGCTGCGGGCGCCGGATCGAACGGCAATTCTTCCGCCTCGGAAACATCTGTGTTGGGCGACACACCGAAAGAGCAACCGTCCGAAGTCCAGCTACCCCTAGGTCCTGCGGTAGAGCCTTGACTGGCACCTCAGTTTGAGGGGCGTCTTTCCTCGGTAACAGGACATCTCGATTACAATTGCTTCCACTGGCCGAATTTTGACAATCAACCGCATGGAGGTACCTATGCAATCGCGCTTGGCCGCAATCACATTGCTTTCCGTCTCATTGGCTCTCGTTGGCTGCAGCAAGAAGAATGATCAATCTGCTGATCAGAACGCGGCCAATAACCAGGCCACAACCGCAGCACAGACCCCGGCTCCGAAAGCGGAAGAACCACAGAAGCCGAGGGTTGAAACTGTTACGATTCCAGAAGGCACAAGCCTCACTGTTCAGCTGGGTGAAGCTCTTGGTTCGAAGCTGAGTCAGCCCGGCCAGAGCTTCTCTGCTACGCTGGCCGATCCGGTTCAGGTTGGCGGCAAGACCGTAATCCCCGCTGGTTCGGCTGCCCGGGGCACGGTAGTGGACGCTAAGCCGCTGGGACGATTCAAAGGTGGCGCGTCGCTGCAGGTGCAATTGACCTCCATCACCATCCACGGTACGGCCCACGAGATTCAAACGGCAGCCGTTTCGCAAACCGAAAAGGGTAAAGGGAAGCGGACGGCGGTGCTGGCTGGTGGTGGCGCGGGATTGGGCGCGTTGATTGGAGGCCTAGCTGGCGGAGGAAAAGGTGCAGCCATCGGAGCCGCAGCCGGAGCTGGCGCCGGCGGAACAGGAGCGGCCTTCACCGGCAATAAGGACATCGTGATGCCAGCGGAATCGGCTTTGACTTTTACACTTTCGCAGCCGCTGCACGTTAGAGAAAAAGAGTAGGCGATTCCACACCAAAGCCTTCCATGAAAATGGGCCTGCGTCTGGCGCGCAGGCCCTTATTTCTTGTCTCAAGTCAGTATTACACTGTTAGCGGGCACAACCGTGCTTTGCTGTTTTCCTGGAGCATCGAATGGCAACTGCTACCACCCGCATGAATCCGCTCTCTTATCTCACAGATCAACTGAATGAACTCAAGACGAAAGGCACGCATTTCCGCTTGCGTGTGCTCGATGACGAGCAGGCGCCGGTCTGCACCTTCGATGGTAAGAAAGTCATTAACCTTGCTTCGAACAATTATCTCGGATTGACAACACATCCCAAGCTCCGCGAAGCCGCACTCGAAGCAACCCGCAAGTACGGGGTCGGTTCAGGGGCGGTGCGAACGATTGCTGGCACGATGAAAATCCATATGGAATTGGAAGAGAAGATTGCCCGCTTCAAAAACGTCGAGGCCTGCGTCGTCTTCCAATCCGGTTTTGCCGCCAATGCCGGAACTGTTTCAGCTGTTTTGGGCAAAGACGATTTCATCATCTCTGACCAGCTTAATCATGCGTCGATTATTGATGGTGCTCGCCTGTCACGCGCCAAGATTCTCGTCTTCAATCACAAGGATATGGGGCATGCGGAACAGCAACTGGCTAGCGTAAAGGACCAGGCCGGCAAAAAGCTGCTGATCACTGATGGGGTCTTCTCCATGGACGGCGATATCGGCCCCCTGCCCGCCTTGTGCGATCTTGCCGAGAAGTATGGCGCGATCATGATGGTAGATGATGCGCATGCCTCCGGTGTTCTAGGACGCAATGGCCGTGGCACCATCGATCACTTCAACGTTCATGGTCGCGTCGACATTCAGGTGGGTACGTTGTCAAAGGCCATTGGAGCTCTG
>JAFAGX010000401.1 GCA_019237515.1 Acidobacteriaceae bacterium | reverse complement strand
CTTTGATCGGAATACGTGCCGGTTGCGGTGAATTGCTGAGTGGTACCGGACGCAATCGAGGGGTTTGGCGGGGTAACAGCAAGCGACACAAGTACGGCGGTTACGTTCAAGGTTGTGCTTCCACTGATGCTGTCCGAGGTGGCCGTGATGGTTGTAGTGCCGGCGGCCGCACCAGTCGCCAGGCCTTTATGCATTGGATCATTCGCGATATTAGCCACATTCGGCGTCGAGGAGCTCCATTGCACAGTTTTCGTGACGTCTTGGGTGCTGTTATCTGTAAAAGTGCCTGTCGCTGTGAACTGTTGCTGAGCGTGCGAAGGAATGCTGGGATTCGCCGGGGTGACCACAATAGAAACCAATGTTGCGGATGTGACTGTCAGGTTCGTGGATCCGATAACAACGCCTTGAGTGGCAATCACCGCGGTGCTTCCGGGGGATACCGCTGTCGCCAAGCCTTGGCCATCGATAGTGGCTATGGTATTGTCCGCGGTGTTCCAGTTAACTGATTTTGTAAGATCGTCGGTGCTGCCGTCACTGAAGGTTCCAGTGGCGGTCATCTGCTGTGTCGTACCGGCCGCGAAAGAAGCATTGGAGGGAGTAACTGTAATGGATAGCAGCGTCGGCGCCTGGGCAAAAACCAAACCTGCTGAGGCGAAGCACAGCAGTACAGTTGCCGCTATTGCTGCGAAGGTGTGCGTGCGCCATGCGTCTGAGCGTCTCAAGACTCGATACAACCCCATAGGTCAACCGCGATAACGTGACAACCGCTGCTAGAAAACCCCGACGCGTGGCGCAAGTCGCAGCCGCATTATTTTCGTCGAGATTTTTCCACCATGTCAATGTGCAGAGTTTTGCAACGTGCACGGGGGAAATTTGGCGGGGGGAAAGCCGCAATCGCCGTTATCTAGGAAAATAATCTGCCATTGCGGGAACCGCCTGCGTGGCGAAAGAGAGCAGTCGCTGCTCAGCAACAGAGGTTTCTTCCTGCGATGCAATTGGAGTGTTGATTCGGATGAGTGCGTCATCACTGCGATTCAAGCGGAGACTGTCGAATATGAGATAAGCGTTCGCCCATTGCTCACTTGCGGCGCCTCGGCCGCGCGCCCAGAACCAGTACAGAACTAGTTCCCGGTCACCGGCTCTTTCAACCACGAGGCGATTTACGGGGAAAGGTTGTTGTCCCGGAGCCGAGAGGGGCACAGTGGCTGACTCTACGGCAGACCATCCTGAACCCGCGAGACACTCCTCTGGCAAGTGGCGGCGGTCGCCCGCATGCTGATTCGGATAATACGCAACGTAAAGATCAACGCCGGGCTCGGTCGTGTTCGTGTCGTGGTAGACACGCTGCAGAAGTATTGCCCCACGCAGCATCCTCCGAGCTGCGGTGTCGAGGACGACTTCCGAGCCGTTCCAGTACCCGAGTTGAAGGGGAAATGACGCTACTGATATTTGCTTGGGAGCAAGACATTTTGCCACTCGCGTATTCATAAACAGCGCCGTCCCCGCTAACACCAACAGCACAATCGTGAACCTCGCATTCCATGAGGTCATGGGAGACTCGCGTGTGCTGCGAAACCCCTGGTGCCAGCAGCAGAGGTCGCGATTATTTTGTGCAACCCGAATAGCAACGTCAGACTAGCCATAAAGACGATCCATCCGGAAAAGACGTGTACGATGCCTTGGGTTTTCTCCAGACCCCAGTACTGAAGCGCGATGGCAGCTGTTGCGATGCGCAAGCCATTCGCCGCCACTGAGATGGGAATCGCGGCGAGCGCGAGCAAGACACGAATCTTGATCTTCTTCTCAACAACGTGCCCATAGACGATGGCCAAGCTGAAAAGACAAAAGAGAGATTGGATACCGCTGCAAGCCTCCGCTACCTGCAGACGCGCTCCTGGAACTAGAAGGATGTTGCCTTGCTGAATCACAGATACGCCCGCTAACTTCAGTAGAAACGCAGCCGTGGTCGAAGCCGTCAACTGTAAGGGCAAAGTGAGCCAGTCAACAACGGTTGGCGAGGGAGCCATCAATACCAGGAAGCCCAGAGGAAAGAGCATTGCGAACAAGTGCCGCCACCCTGCAAGAAAAACGATGATTCCGGATAGCAAGAACAGAAACGAGAGCCGGGAGAGGAAAAATTCAGAACTCATGGTACCAATCACAAGCGCGAGGGCCGCGAACAGCAGCATTGCTAGACCAGTCCACGAGGGTTTCAGGGGAAGTTTCGCGAACCCCGCCCGATCTTCCCACAACATGAACAATGAAATTATCGGCACGAAGAGGCCGTACGTGGAATTGGGGTCGTGCCAACATTCGACCAGTAAACGGGATGCCATCGGAGCATAGAGCCACGTAATCAGGATCAGAAGAAGTCCCGCTTGCAACAAGACAAGCCGGCGGTTGTCGGAACGTTCGGATGCAGGTGTGGATGCGAGTTCCATGGCTGATTAGAACTTCCCCTTTGCCTTTCGTACTCGCCAATAAACCGCAGCCAGACCGGAGGAAATCAGTAACAGCGAGCCCGGTTCGGGTGTGACTGCCAGTGGTTCGGGATGGTCATGCGAATCCTGGGGGATATACACCGGCGGAATAAACCAGGGGATGCCGCTATGTTTGGCGGCGGCGATGAGTGGCGCGGCTTTTTCTTCCGGAATGGCCGGATCAGGCAACTTGGATGGTATTGGGTCAACCAACGCTGCAGGGATAATCGGCAGCGACGGAGCCCGCGGCTGTTCAAACTCCTCGAGCGAAGGCTCGAGCGGAGAACCTGCGTCCAGAGGGGCTGCTGCGATCCGATTCCCGCAACGAGTGCGTGCTGCAGTCGTGCCATCGGTGATCAGCATTTCTCCGGGATGTAAGGCGATCTTGTGCCGGGTCCAGTACACTCGATCGCCGATCCGATATGACAGATACACAGAGCGGGCTTCGGAAACTCGCACGAGATGAGCGCGATCGTAGTTGAAGCCTTTGAAATGGCGGGCTACCACCGCGTCTTGAAGCGCAGCGTTTCTGAGTTCGTCGACACTCAATACTCCGCCGGGAATCACGGAATAAGGGTAAACTCTGCGATCCGTGGAGTAGATACTGCCAGGCGTCGCGGCGGAGTTATCAGTCACCGAGTTCGCTGAACTTGTTGGCGGAAGTGGGACCACTGTGGGTTGCTGCTGAACGAACTGCCAGCAGGTGATCGCTGCAGCTCCCACAAGCAACAACAGTACCCACCTACTCGGGGTATGCGAGGTCCGGTGGCGAATGCGCGCACCAGCTTTGCGCTTAAAAAATTTCAACTCCGTACCTTTCAGAACCTGGGGGGATAATCTTGGGCTGGTTAAACGCAACAGTAGCACACTCTTTGGTGCAGGCAAAGCACACTCAAGTGCCATAGCGTGATCATCAGAGTGAACCTCGTTGCACAAAAAGCAACTTGTTCAGCACATCTGAGCAAGCAAGCGGAGTGGAGCACTTGTGAACCGGCAGATGGCTAGCGCGTCACAAGAGCGGCTCTGTCAGCTTCCCGCTCTCAATCAATTGCGCAATGCGCGCAAAATCCGGGTACATGACTCGGTCTTTATTCATAAATGGGCAAACTGAACGGATGGCAGAATGAGCAGATTGAGCTCGCTTGCCGGTTTTAAGGGGAGCGAGCAAATCGATCGCCTGCGCCGCCGCCATGGCTTCGATCGCAAGGACGTTCCGTGTGTTCGCCAGCACGCGGCTGAGCTTCACCGCCGCAGTCATTCCCATGGAAACATAATCTTCTTTATTGCCTGAAGTGGTGATCGAA
Source organism: Acidobacteriaceae bacterium (assembly GCA_019237515.1). The sequence continues at coordinate 4,343 of JAFAGX010000401.1, read as the reverse complement.
TCAACCGACGCGGGGTGGGCCAGAACCTTATTTTCACTGACCAGTGCTGCTGCTGTGACTTGGGGCATCATAAAACCGGAGTTCAGCCCTGCGCCGGCCGCCAGGAACGGCGGCAAGCCTTCGTTCAACGCCGGATTTACCAGCCGCTCAATTCTTCGCTCGGAAATTCCGGCAAGCGCACTCAAGGCGATCGCGAGAAAATCCAGCGCGAAGGCGACGGGCTCTCCATGAAAATTTCCACCGGAAAGAATGTCGCCACTGGCGAGTTCCGGTGAGCCGGGGCCAGCGACAGATTGCGCCGTACGCACGAACACCAGCGGGTTGTCGACCGCTGAATTAATCTCGGTTTCGATTACTTCGCGGCAATGCGCGAGAGTGTCGCGCACCGCACCGTGCACCTGTGGCATACAGCGCAGCGAGTAAGCGTCCTGCACACGCCCGCATTCGCGGTGGGACTCATTGATCTGGCTACCCTCGACCATCTTTCTTAAATTTGCCGCCGTGGCGAGTTGACCGGCATGTGGCCGAGCCTTGTGGATCCGCTCATCGAAAGCGACGACGGTACCTTGAAGCGCATCGAGCGTGAGACTACCAATCACATCTGCCGAATCGACTAACACTTCTGCCGCGAGCAGCGCCAGGGTGCCAATCGCAAGCATGCCTTGCGTCCCGTTGATCAATGACACCGCTTCTTTCGCTTCGAGCACGAGTGGCTTGATTTGGGCGCTACGCAATGCTTCGGCTGTCGGAATTCGCTGCTTCTTGCTGTCCAGGCACTCCCCTTCACCGATGATGGCCAAGGCAAGATGAGCCAAAGGCGCGAGATCGCCGCTTGCTCCCACGCTTCCCTGCGAAGGAACAAACGGCGTTACTCCGCGATTAAGTATCTCGCAAAGTGTGTCAATGATTTCGGTGCGAACCCCGGAGTAGCCTTTGGAGAGCGAGTTGGCGCGCAGAACCATCATGGCTCGCGTTTCCGAAATCGAGAGTGGTTCGCCAACCCCAACTGCGTGGGATCGCACAAGGTTGACCTGCATCTCGCGGATTTGATCGCCGGATATGCGAACGTCGGAGAGTTTGCCTACGCCAGTGGTGATGGCATAGGAAACCTGGTTTTGAGCGACCAGCGCGTCCACCACTGCGCGAGCTCGCTTTACAGCGTCGCGCGCATCGGGGTCAAGCAACACTGGACGTTGCCCAAGTGCGACTTCCCTCACCTCTTCTGGCGTGAGGTCGTTTCCGTTAATGTGTAGAGCCTTCACGATGGCGTTTCAGAGTTTCGAGTTTCAAGTTTTCAGATTCGCTCAAAGTTCAGCTTTCACCTTGGTGGTAGCGCACTCCGCAGAGCCTGCAAATACTTTTCCGGAAATGGCGTAATCTTCTTCTGCGCATCAATCAGAATATGCGTTGTCTCGCCTTCAGCAATCAAATCTCCATCACCGATGCGCAGCAATTCGTAGCCGAAATGCACGAGTGATCCGCGTATCTTTTTAATATATGTCCGGACCACGATTTCATCGTCATACGTTGCCGGAGCACGGTATCTGCAGCGGGCATCAACAACCGCAAGGTGGCACTTGCATTCGCGTTCCATGTCGCGGTAGGAGAATCCCAATTTGCGCAGCAGGTCCACGCGCCCTACTTCGAACCAGATGAAATGATTTGAATGATAGACGACCCCCATTTGATCCGTTTCGGCGTAGCGAACGCGTAACCGGCTTTCACTCACTACGCCGTGGTTTTTGTTGTTTTGACTCACTTGCCGCTCCATCGCGGCTTGCGCTTTTCCAAAAACGACGAAATCCCTTCGCGAAAATCCTCTGTGGAGCGAATAGCTGCGTTTTCTTTGACAGCCATTTGCAGCTGTGTATCCAGCTCACGGCTGCCAAGGCCACTCAGCAGGCGTTTCGTACATGCGAGCGATGCTGGACTGTTCTCCATCAGCTGCGCTGCGATTTCCCGTGCTCGAGGCAGCAATCGCTCCGGTGAGACTACCTCGTTGACCATTCCCAACCTATGGGCTTCCTCGGCACTAATGATTCGGCCGGTCAGCAACAAATCGCGGGCGTGCTTCTCTCCGATCTGGCGGAGCAGAAAAGTTGAAACGATCGCCGGGATGAAGCCGATGCGAACCTCGGTGTACCCGAACTTGGCCTCAGGAACCGCCACTGTGAAATCACAAAGAGTGGCCAGACCACATCCGCCTGCAATCGCCGCGCCGTTAACAGCTGCGATAGTAGGCTTGGGAAAATCATATAAAGACCGAAACAGCCGGGCCATACTCTCGGAATCCTTTACATTTTGTTCCGCGGTTCGACCAAGCAAGTTTTTAAGATCGTCCAGATCCATTCCGGAGCAAAACGCTTTCCCGGCGCCTGTCAGAATCAGCACCAGCGCGGGTGAACCTTTTACCTCATCCAAAGCCGCCAACAACTCGTCGATCAGTTCATAGCTGATCGCATTGCGCTTGTCGGGGCGGTTCAGGTTGATTGTGGCAAGCTGCGCATCGATGCTGAGTTGGATTGTTCCGTAGCTCATGAGGGATAAGGAATGATGACGGGTTCACATTCTCAATCTGCCGCATGTGATGCTGTGTACCGCGCTCCAATCTCGTTGCTGGCGCGCAACAACACGTCTAACGGTTTTAGTGGCGGAAGCACTGCGCCCCGCGACTTCAATGCCTCAATCACTTTCTCGGTTGGGATATTTCCAACCAAAGAATCCTGCGCAAACGGACACCCTCCAAGACCTCCCAGCGCGGAGTCGAATCGTCGGCAACCTGCATCGTATGCTGCCAAGACTTTGCTCCCAGCCTCTTCAGGGCGGCTATGCAGATGAACTCCGATTTCCAGGTAATCGAATTTCGCAAGCACGGCGCTCAACAAGCTTCGAATCTCCTCCGGGCCTGCCAAGCCCACCGTATCCGCGAGTGAGATCGTGCGAATGCCAGACGATTCCAGCACATCCACTGCGTTGACCACTTCCTCGAGGCTCCAGTCGTCGCCATAGGGATTTCCAAACGCCATCGAAATATACACTACGACGTCCAGACCAGCCTCTTCCGCTTTGGCAGTAACTTTTTCAAGTTCCTCAAGTGCATCTTCGAGCGTCTGTCGCTGATTATTCCGGAGAAACGTCGGGGAGACGGAATACGGAAATCCCAGTGTGCGTACAGCATTCGTCGCTATTGCACGCTCGGCGCCCTTTTCGTTGACCACAATGCCGATGATCTCGACGTCGTCGGGCGGATCCAGTTCTTTTACCACTTGTTCTGAGTCGGCCATCTGCGGCACGGCCTTGGGCGAGACAAAGGAAGCGGCGTCGATGTGCTTGAATCCCGCGCTGATCAGGGCTTTTAGATAGTCCACCTTGATATCTGACGGAATTTGCCCTTTGAGCCCTTGCCAGGCATCTCGCGGACACTCGATCAGTTTGATGGAATCGGTAGTTGGCATTTAGCAATGAGCACACTTGGCCCAGTAGAATTTACCGGCAATTGGCAATCGAAAATCAACAATCAAAATGACTCCGTGGGTCATCATGTCTGCAACACTCCGACTTTGAACTCCGGCACATCCGGGTTCAAGGCAGCAGCTTCCAGCGCCTGGGAAATCGCATCCCGCGTTTCGATCGGATCAATGATTTTGTCGATCCAGAGCCTCGCGGCACCGTAGCGCGGATCGGTCTGGTCGTCGTAGGTGCGTTTTACCGACTCGAACAGCTCTTTTTTCTCTGCTTCACTCAGCTGCTTGCCACTGCGCTCCAGTTGCTTGATTTTGATCTCAACCAGTGTGCCGGCCGCCGAATCGCCGCTCATAACTGCATAGCGAGCAGTCGGCCAGGCAAACACAAATCGCGGATCGTACGCCTTGCCGCACATCGCGTAATGGCCGGCACCAAACGATCCGCCAATAATTACGCTGATTTTAGGAACAACCGAGTTTGAGACAGCGTTCACCATTTTCGCGCCCGCTTTGATAATGCCGCTCCACTCTGCCTCGCGTCCTACCATGAAACCATTGACGTCATGGAAGAAAACTAACGGGATCAGGTTCTGATTGCAGTCCATGATGAACCGAGCGGCCTTCTCGGCAGATTCGGTGTAGATTACCCCTCCAAATTCGAGACGTTTGTGGCCTTCGTGATCGGTGGCCAACGCATGCAATTTCTGATTGGCAACGATCCCAACAGCAAAGCCGCCAATGCGCGCATATCCGCAGACCAGGGTCTTGCCGTACTCAGCCTTATATTCGTCGAAGCGACTGCCATCGACGACGCGTGCAATGATTTCCTTCGTGTCATAAGGGCGCGCGGGAGAGGAATCGTAGATACCATAAATTTCT
>JAFAGX010000644.1 GCA_019237515.1 Acidobacteriaceae bacterium | reverse complement strand
AGTGATTCCCGGGGTCATACAGCGCAATGTAAAAATTTCGCGCATACATCAACTCGGCGACGATGTTGTGCACGGCCGCATAAAATTGCTGCAGGTCCTCTGCCGAGCTCGCTTTTTCCGCCATGCGCAACAGCGCGGAGCTGAGAGACTGTGCCCGTTTTTCGTCTGAGATGTCTCGATAAACAGCCCAGACGCCCACCTGTTGACCTGAAATCATTACCGGAGTCGCAGAAGCGAAGACATCTACCAGGCTTCCATCTTTGCGCTGCCGCTTGGTTTCCAGCGCGGTTCTTTGTCCCTGGACCAGCATTTCTTTGAGCCAGCAAATCTCTGCCGCGCGATCTGGCGGCATGATGAGCAATTCCAAAGCGCGGCCCCAAGCTTCTTCAGGCGTGAAGCCGAACATACGAGTGAACTCGGTGTTAACGTGCACCACTTTGTGCTCGACATCCAGCAGCGCAATAGCTTCGGGAGCACATTCGAGCAGATGCTCTAAATAGGTCTCTTGGGCTTTCGTGCTGTCGAGCTTCGGCTTCCCCGGCACGGGTCTTACACCATTGGAGGGGCGCGACAATGCCGGCGTGTTGCGCTCGAGTGCTTCGCGCAAAAACTTTGCTCGCGTAGGATCGACGGACCTCGCCGGTGGGGTGATCTTCTCACCCATCGGATTCCTCCCGTGTAACAACAAAGTGACATCAATATGCTAGAGACCTGCGGAGACAAGCTAAAGTTACTGAGGTAATTGTGATTGGCTGGATTAGGACGAGTTATGTGCCAATGGCGAGCATCTCACAGATTCGGCGAAGAGTTTCCTTCTGCTGGTTATTTAACGCGAGGAACTCAAACCCGTGGCGCAGCCCCGAGCGATAGCGAACGAGTGCCCGCAACTTCATCGGATGGCTCGCAGGCAGAGAAAGCTCCATTGAGACTACCTCGCCGGGTTCCACTTCCCCGGTAAGTGTTCCCCCAATCCCATCCTCGCCGAGCTCGGTGGAACGTCCCCATAAGGAAACGGTTCCAGTGGGCCGAAAGACCTGAAGCGAGATACGCATATCGACTGGAAATCGAACATAGCGCCGCGGCGGCTTAGAGCCAGCCTTTGCGTTCGCCTCAGAATCGTCCATTAATGGCCTTCGGTCGCAACCAACTCCGCGACTTGTCAATTGCCATGAAGCACATATCCGGGCTCCAGCGGCAACTTACTATCTATGCGCACGACGGTCACTCCACTGGTGATCGCATAGACATCCACCAACCCCACAGCGCCAGGAGCTGATTCCACTTTTTTCACCAGAGCTTCATCGGAGTCGACGACAATGATAGCGGGATGATTCTGGCGATTATGATTGGCGCCAGCGATCAGGACCGCCACGTCTTCTTTAGGGAGTTCGTAGATCTTTTGCAAAACAATTTTCATTTCCGGCGATGCTGGGTCACGCATCACCAGTGTGACTGGTTTTCCGTCCTGCCACCGATTGGTTTGGCCCTTGCAGATTTTGACCAGCTCTGCCTGGCTTACCCCTTCGATGTGGTTGGTCTTGTTGGAAATCAGTGCTATGTCTTTGGCCGCGGCAAGCGCACCTACCGCGACGACCATCCACAGTACGATGGCGAGGCTTCGAGCCCTCACAAGTCCTCCTCACGGCATCAGATATCTGATTGTCTGCTAAGCCTCTCAATGGCTCAATGACCTTAAGGATATGTACCATCAGAGGCAACATGGCTCAGCATGCGAACATGCTGAATATCCCGCGACTGCTTAAAGGGCAGGTGAAACCTGCTTTGGTTGAGAGAAAATGCAAAGCATGCATGCTGCCGGCCGCGTACTGAAGATAATTTCGTGCTGGGAGATGCTGTTTTTATTCCTCAGTTTGGGGCACGGGCAAAACCACGGGGTTCAGGCAAGTGAGAAACCTGCGTTGTACCGGCTGGAAGTAGTGGTTACTGACGAAAACGGTGTAGCAGTCCCCGGGGCCATTGTTCAGTTGAACTCAACTTCGACATCAACGTTTGTGCGATGCGAAACTGATTTCGCCGGAAAATGTGCTTTCAGCACTCTTCAGTCTCAAATCTATGAAATGCACGTCTTAAAGCAGGGCTTTTATACGAGCGCAGTAGGTGGCCTACAGCCTCAAACCACCCGCAATCTGGAAGTAACGCTGGCGCATCAGCGTGAAATTCATGAAGTGATCAATGTCCAGGAACCCGCCCCGGAAATCAATCCGGCGCAGATCGCATCAAGGGAGGTTCTGACGGGAATCGACATTATTGACATGCCCTATCCCGGAACCAATGACTACCGCAACGTTCTGAATTTCATTCCGGGTGTGATCGAGGACAGTTCCGGACAGCCACACATTGCCGGAGCGGAAACTTACCAGACGCTGACCCTACTCGACGGCTTCAACGTGACTCAGCCGGCAAATGGGTTGTTACTTGTGCACGTCAGCACCGACGCATTTCGCTCGATCGAAGTCGAACCGGGGCGGGAACCGGCACAGTTAGGAAAGGCAGCGGGCGGCGTTTTGGACTTAAACACGGGAATCGGCGATGACCATTTCCATGAGATTGCCACAAACTTCATCCCTTCAGTGCAGAACAAGAAAGGATTGGCATTCGATCAGTGGACCCCACGCTTCACGTTTTCGGGGCCGATTGTGAAAGGGAAGGCGTGGTTTTTTGATGGGCTTGACGGCGAGTATAACAACTTCATCATTCCGCAGCTTGCCAATGGCCAGGACGCCGACCATTACTGGCGCGCCGGCAATCTGGCGAAAATCCAGACGAATGTCACTTCTCGTAACATCCTCACCACGAGTTTTCTTTATAACTACTTGAATGATCAGTACGCTGGGCTTTCGCTTTTCAGCCCCGCCGCCGCAAATCCCCAGGACGCAGAATCCGTTTACGTTGGAACGATAAGAGACCAGCATTACTTCGCCGGAGGCGAGCTGCTTGAAACAGGTTTCAACGTTGACCAGTACAATCTTGCTCTGACTCCCCACGGATCAGCTCCCTATTTCCAAACCACCACGACGGCAGGCGGAAATTACTACCTGGACCAAAAGACGCATGCGCGCAGGTATCAGCTCCTATCGAATTTGTATCTTCCACCGCGCGAGTGGCGCGGGCATCACGATCTGCAACTCGGGATGGACCTCGACCGCATTGACTACGATGCCCAATTTTTACGAACGCCGAGTTCGTTCTGGCCGGGAACAACTGCGGCTGGCAATGGCGCATGTCCGACGAATGCCGATGGAACTCCGGTTGTGCCGTCTCCTTGCGCTCGCTATTCCGTCTTCTCCGGCGGGAACGTTTCGAAGACCTACAATTCTGAGGCAAGTGGCTATATCGAAGACCGCTGGTCGATTCACGATCGCCTGCTGATTGAACCGGGATTGCGACTTGATTGGGACCAGATCGTTCGGAATCCGCTAATCTCGCCGCGTCTTGCTGGAACTTATGTTCTGGATAACTC
>JAFAGX010000636.1 GCA_019237515.1 Acidobacteriaceae bacterium | reverse complement strand
TCCATGACGCCGGTGTGCGGCCCACGGCGGAAAAGCGCGAAGTGAAGAGCGACAAATTTGCGGGAAAGTCGTTCGTATTCACTGGGACGCTGGAACGCCACAGCCGCGAAGAAGCGGGCGAGATCGTGCAGCAGGATGGCGGCAAAGTGAGCGGGTCGGTCAGCAAGAAGACGGATTATGTGGTGGCCGGCAGTGATGCGGGATCGAAGTTAGACAAAGCGAGGGAGTTGGGAGTGCAGGTGATCGGAGAGAAAGAGATGGAGGAGTTGGTGGGAAGATGACGTTCAGAAGACTGATCCCACCCAAGCAAAACCGGCTTGGGTGGGGCACCCGCGAAGAAATTAGATTAGTGGCCAGCGTGCAGCAGCATTCGGGTACCCCATACCGCTGCAGCTCCGAACAGGACAACGAAACTTAAGCCGATCACCCGGCCAGTTGCATCAGTTTTGCTCCAGCCCTGGAGCACGGAGATCAGTCAAACGATAAACAGAACGATGGCAATGGCGCCGAGGACTTTGAAAAACATGCAAGCTCCTTCGAAAGGAGCTTATGCCGCGATCTCCACTGGGAGAAAGTGCGCAGGTCACAGCCGGAAGTGCGGAAAGCAGAGATCTTTCGACTGCACTCAAGATGACAAGAGTGTTTCCTTTATTCGCCTGCTGCGGGTTTGCTCTTCTGCTGTTCGAAAGGTTTCTGCAGATACCGGCGCGCTTCGTCGAGTGCGCCCTGGGTGTTGTCGTTGGTTTGCAGAGCTTGCCGGTATTCGTTCGTGGCACGCTCGCGCTGCCCGGTGATGTCGAAAATCTTGCCGAGCTGGATGTGGCTCCAGACTTCGGTCCAGCGCGGATCCCCATCGCCGTTGAGTGTATCGCGATAGGCATTGGCCGAAGCCTGGTAATTCTTTTGCTTGAAAAATACTTCAGCGATCCGGTAATGCGCCAGGGAACTGTTCTTATTTACCTCGAGAGCTTTGTTGAACTCGGCTAGCGCCCCTGCAAGATCTCCCTGCTGAACCAGACCCTGGCCGCGCTGAATAGAGGCGCGCAATTTGATCTCGGGCGAGTTCTTGAGGACATCGTCATTCGGATCAATAGAAATCCTCCGTGGGCGGCCGAACGTCTCAAGCGTAAATGCGGAATCGGTGCCCACTACCTCGACCCGTTTGTCCTCGGTTCTTCCATCCGTATCGATCTTCAGCTCAATCGGCATGCGGAACAGATCGAGGTCCTGCGCGATCTGGCCAACGACACGAAATCCTGCGGGTTTTTCTTTGGCGTTTTTTGGAGTACCGCTGTTACCCAAACGGTACACCGTATATTTCAGCTTGAACTCCGGAGCGCCTGTCGAATTAAACCATTGGGTGAAGAACCACGTGAGTTGTTCCCCATAGTCTTTCTCAGCAATGGCGCGAAAATCGTCGGTGGAGGCCGACTTACCTGCGTACTGCGAAGCGAAGGTGCGCAGGGTCTGATCAAATTTCTGGTCGCCTTCCACCCAGCGCAGCATGTGGAGAATCATTGCGCCTTTATCGGTGGTGAGCGACTGGAATTCCGGCGAGAACATGTCCAGCTTGCTTACGGTCGCAAGCGGCACCGTGTCATACGCAAGAGCGCCTACCGACATGTCTTTTACCGCTTCATCAAGTCCGGACTGTCCGGCCGCACTCTCGATGTAACGAGCTTCGGAATAGCGCGCGAAGCCGTCACACAGCCACCAATCATCCACCGAAGCCGGACTCACCGATACTCCCCACCATTGATGAGCGATAGTATTGGCGAGCAGGCGGTAATTTACTTTTTCGGTTACCGCGCGGCTGGCAATCGCTGCCACCGATGGTCCCCAGGCAGAAGGCACGGTGTCATCTGGAATTTCTACCACGCGCAGCGTGCTCGAAGGTGGTACTCCATACAAGGTAATGAAATACGTAAATTCCTTGACCGCCGTTTCGGCGTAAGTGGCGCCCAAATTCTGGTGAATGGGCTTTAAGAAAACATGCAGGTCGACACCGGCCTCGTCGCTCTTAAATTCCTGGAACGTTCCTGCAATGATTGTTCCCGGGAAACTTGGTTTGTCCCAAGTGAAAGTGTAGGTCTTTACCGCACCGCTGGTGGTTGTCTTCTTTAGCGCGGGAGTGCTGCTCTCGCTCTCCGGACCGCTTCCAATCACCACCATGTGGGCTGGAACAGTGACGTTCATGGTAGCCGTAAAGCGGTTTAGTCCATAGCCGACCACTGGAAACCATCGGCCTGCGTACAGGAGATAGCTTGTCTCATCGCCGATGTAGGCCACCTTCAGTCCTTGCACCGGGCTGTCATCCGCGGATTCGAGGGCGCCATCGTATTCGAAAGTTAACGTGGAAGTCTGGTCTTTCGGCAACGGCTTGGACAATTGAACCCGAACCGTGGAATCCTGGCTGATTCGCTCCGCGCTCACCGGCTTACCGGCGTCATCGGTCACCTTGTTTACACGCAGATCATTGTGCAATTCGAAAGTGGCGATATCGGTATTTTCGAGAGCTGTGAATTTCACCTTGGCGCGGGCCGCAAGCCTGTGGGTATGAGGAGACAATTCGGCATCGATCTGATAGTCGTCCACGCGAATGCGGTTTTTCTCTGCGGCCAGGGCGGGCAGGCAAGACAGCAGAAACAGGACGGCGAACGCGTAGACGGCGGCGCGACTACCGCGCCGAGCTTGACAGTGCATGAAGAAATTCTCTCCCAGGAATCCTTTTTGTATGATTCTGATTTTCACGCAAAAGATGTGCGAGCACAAGCCATGGGAGGTCAGGGTGCTGCCGCAAGCATTGTGGCTCAGCGATTTGCCGGCAGGGTGCCGCACACTACCGCTTCAGGAGCCGGTGTCTGGCGCCACAACCGGTGGTTTCAATTGCCTTGGAGGTTCAAATGAAATTCGCGAAGATCGTGTTTTGGGCGGCTGGGTGCTGGGGGCTAGTAGTGATCACCCCGCTGTTTTTCATCTTTGATTTGATTGGCCGCAAGGATCCACCTCCGGTTACACATCCTGGTTTCTATTACGGATTTGCCACCGCAGCCTTGGCATGGCAACTC
>JAFAGX010000107.1 GCA_019237515.1 Acidobacteriaceae bacterium | reverse complement strand
AAAGCTGTTCGGAGAAAACATAAGTATTTCCGACGATGTCGAACATCCGCTGCAATCGGGATCCCCTTTCGATGGGGAAGGCACGCCGCGAGAAACGGTGCAATTAGTCGACAAAGGTGTGGTGAAACGGCTGGTTTATGCCCGTGGCACAGCCGAAAAAATGAAGCATTCCGAGCACAAGGACAAAGTCGGGGTTATCGAAGCCACCGGTCACGGCTTTCCGCTGCCCAATGAAATTGGTGAAGCTCCGATGAACATTGCCTTCGGCTCGGCCCCAAATCCTCAAACGGTTGAGCAAATGATTGCCGCAACTGAGCGGGGAATTTTAGTGACGCGGCTCTGGTACATCCGCGAAGTGGACCCTTACGAAAAGATCCTGACCGGCATGACGCGTGACGGTACTTTCTATGTTGAAGACGGGAAGGTCCGCCACGGAGTTCTTAATTTCCGCTTCAACGAAAGCCTGATTCACATGCTCTCCAACGTGGAAGCCATGGGCGTTCCGGTTCGCGCCAGCGGCGAGGAGTCGTTCGATATGGTGGTGCCCGCGATGAAGATCAAAGATTTTAATTTCACGGAAGTGACGAAGTTCTAGAGCGAGCAGCCAGCATTCAGCACTCAGCACTCAGCCAAGCGCGAATTCCGGCAGCGTCAACCCGCAAGCCGTTCTGCCTCTACCTTGCGAATCAGAGACGCCAACATCCGTTTGACTTCCACTACTTTGTCGTCCAGGCCTCGATACTCGGCTTCGGGCACAAATTGTAGGTCATGCGCAAGTAAAAAATGATACTCAAGTTCGCTAGCGGACCCGATCGCAATGTTCAGGAAACGCTGAAATTCTGCGTTGCCCCGTTTCCCGCAACCCTCGGCAATGTTCGCGGCCACAGACGCGGCGCAGCGGCGGATTTGCGACGTCAGCCCGTAAGTTTCCCGAGTCGGAAAGGCACTTGTGGTCTGATAAGCGGCAAGGGTCAATTCGTGTGCCTTCCGCCATACGACAAGATCTCTGAAATTTTTCAATCAGTACGCCCTTTCCTCGCTGAGTGCCGATTGCTGAATGCTGACTGCTTTCTCCCGTGTTTTCTGTGACTGCTGAACAGTCCGCTCATTTCCCCGCAAGTTCATGGCCTTTAAGAACTTATCCCTGCCAGTTCCATGACTTCGGTAACTTTGCTGTCCAGATTCCGGGGTGTAATCTGCGGGCAATGTCGAATCCTGAATCATCCCCGGAGAAAGACATCAAGGACGCGTTTCCCTGGAAAGAAAACGCATCGTTAGAGCCGGCGGACTCTGCAAAGTCCAGCGCTAAGAAAGCGTACACAGACATGCAGAGTGCCATGCGCTTTCCGATCAAGTTGCCGGTGTCCTTGAAATCCAATTCCGGAGAGAAACACCTGGAAACTCAAAACATTTCAGCGAATGGTGTGCTGTTTCAGGTTGTTGATGCAGAGATGCCGGTAGGTTCGCTGGTGGACTTCACGATTTCCTTGCCTGCCGACATTGTGGGTACGGAAACGGATGTGCGCCTCGACTGCAAGGGCCGCGTGGTGCGCAACTTTGAAGACTCAGGGCGCCACGGCGTGGGTGTGGTGATTGACGAATACCGTTTTGATCGTCGCTAGGCAGTGAGTGGATTGATGGCAAGCAGCCCAATCAGAGCCGAAGAAAATACGCGACCGCCGCAGCTGGGTGAAGGCAATGGCCAATTCATCCGGGTGATTGTGGCGGACACGCAGGCGATTTTCCGGGCCGGACTGCGTAAGATTTTTGCGGTTGAAGATGATGTCCGCGTGGTCGGGCAAGCCGAGACGCTGTCGCAGGCCTTCTCCGCTGCACAGAAATTTTCCGCCGACGTCATGCTCTTCGAAGCCGCTCTGGCGCCGAATCCGGCTGAGGCCGTTTCGGACTTGCTACGGCAAAACGCGGGCTTGCGCCTGGTGGTGGTGATTCCCGAGCCGCAAGAAGAGATGACTCTAGAATTGTTCCGCCGCGGCGCGCATGGGGTTGTATCGCGCGAGGTGGAACCTGAGCTTCTTGTGGATTGTCTGCGGGCCGTGTCCAAAGGCCAATGCTGGCTCGATAGCCGGGGAATCCAGTGGGTGCTCGAGGCATATCGTACGCAGGCTCTGCGTCCCGCGAATACGCGCACCAAAGTCCAACTTACCCCCAAGGAGTCACTGATTGTTTCATGCGTGACCCAGGGGATGAAGAACAAAGAAATCGCCCAGCGCGTGGGCACGACCGAACAAGTCGTAAAGAACTATCTCCGCAAGGTCTATGACAAGCTGGGCGTGGCGGATCGGCTAGAATTGGCCCTTTACTGCCTCAACAATCGGGTAGTCGACGGAGCCCCGAAGCCGAACAACCGAAACGCCACAGCTGAGTCTCCTGCCAACGAAACTTCTATTGCTGACACTCCTGCCACCGAAACTTCGGCTGTCACGGAAACGAGCGCTGTCGCGGCCGAATTGCCCGAAGAAGGCTCGTAAGCACTCGCCTAGTATCCTCGGTTTCCTTTCTGATGGTATATTCTGTGCCAGAACCAAACTAGCATTTAGCACTTAGCAGTTGGCATTTGGTCCAAAAAGTTTTGTGCCCGCTGCAGAAAACCTGATTGGCCAAATGGAAATTGCTAAGCGCTGAGTGCTGAGTGCTGATTGCTCCTTGCGAGGCGAACTGTGAAAGGTGATCCCAAAGTCATTGCTGTTCTGAATCAGGTTCTCAAAGCCGAGTTGACTGCCATTAATCAATACTTCCTCCATGCCGAGATGTGCGAGAACTGGGGCTACCAGAAGCTTGCCAAGCACACGCGTGCGGAGTCCATCGAAGAAATGACTCACGCTGAGAAGTTGATGGAGCGCATTCTGCTGCTCGATGGCACGCCCAACATGAGCGATTATTTCCGAATCAACATTGGGCAAAATGTGAAGGCCCAGATACAGAATGATCTGAATGTCGAATATGACGCCGTGAAGCGCCTCAATGACGGAATTGAGACCTGCGTCAAGGCCAGCGACAACGGCTCGCGCGAGTTGCTCGAAGAGCTCCTGGTTGATGAGGAAGAGCACATTGACTATCTGGAAGCCCAGCTCCACGCCATCAGCGAAATGGGCATTGAAAACTACCTCGCGCAGCAGCTGGAAGAGAAAAAAGAATAGCTGGCGACGAGGAGCTGCTAGCTGAGAAATCCTCGCTACTACCTCCTAGCTACTACCCTTGCGGTTTTCTGTTGGCGCCCCATAGAATCGAAAAGACGTTCAGCTAATAGCTCCCAAGCTATTAGCTACCCTGCCGGGAGAGATGGCCGAGTGGCTGAAGGCGCACGCTTGGAAAGCGTGTTTACTCGAAAGGGTAACGTGGGTTCGAATCCCACTCTCTCCGCCAGTCCTTTAAATGCATGTGCTTACAGCCCCGGCTACCACCTGTGGCTACCAGAATTCCTGATTCTTCCTCATTTTTGAGTATTGGGCTCAGAGGGAGAAATCATGATGGTGAGCCTCTGGATTCGGGAAGCGTCGGGCAGCAAACGCCGCTATGTAAAGCCCAACAAGAAGAAACTTTACTCCGCTGGCACAGTCTTCTGCTTGCGGTATGTTAAGGATGGCAAGCGCCGCTGGGAAACGCTTCAGGTATCAAACCTGAATGCCGCACTTGCAGCCAGGGCAACTAAGGAAGCTGCGCTGCTGACGGAAGCTCCCAAAACTTCTGCGACGGCGGCTAAGCGGGTCAATTTAGACGATGCCATCGACGTCTACCTCACGAATGTTGAAGCCACGCGAGCCCACAAAACATGGCTGGCATACAAGCTGATTCTCCAGGAATTCCGCAAATCGTGCGCGAAAGCGTACATGGATGAGGTTGAGA
>JAFAGX010000031.1 GCA_019237515.1 Acidobacteriaceae bacterium | reverse complement strand
TCGCGCCGCCGGTGCGCGCATCAAGCTCATTGGAGACGGCGATCTTTCCGCGGGAATTGCCGCAGCCGTCATCGGCACCGGCGTGCATGCGGTCATGGGTTCCGGCGGTGCGCCGGAAGGAGTGATCACAGCCGCCGCCATTCGCTGCTTGAACGGTTACATGCAGGGACGTCTGATCATTGACAAGCCGGAATTGGAAGAGCGCATCGCGCGCATGGGCATTAAAGATAAAAACAAAGTTTACGAAGCCGAGGATCTTGCGCCGGGGAAACAGTTGATCTTTGCCGCTACGGGCGTCACAGATGGCGCGCTGATGCGCGGCGTGCGCTTCTTCGGCGAAGGCACCCGCACTTCATCCGTGATTATGACTCTTCGGACTGGCAAAGTGCGTTTCATCGACAGCATCCACCTCGAAAAAGGCCCGGACGTGAAAGTGCGATTCTCGTAAACGACAGCCTTCAATTGCGAGACATCGGACTTGTGTGCCTGGCGAAGGTTGTGGGCACGAGAGCCGAGATCACAGCAGAATCCGCTGCATCCATTTAAGCTGCTACCGTGAAGACTCTGAACGAGGTCTATTCTGCCCCCTCCATGCGCCGCCGTTACGAAGTTTGGTTTCTGCGAATGGGGCTGGCAGACGGGACCGGAGCCTGGTGGTTTCGGTACTTGCTCATGAATCCCGGCCGACCCGGGTGTCCCGCAAATCCCCGCGGAATGCCGGTTCAGGTGTGGGCAACGTGGTTTCCACGCGACACGCCGGCGATGACTTGGATTCAGGGTTTTCCCATCGATCAACTAAAGCTGAGCGGGCGAGGAGAAAATCCATTCGCTTTTCAGGTTGGCAGTAATCGCATCGACCAACACTTCTGCCGCGGCGACCTGGCGCTCGAAGGCCACAAAATTTCCTGGGACCTGCACTATCGTTCCACCTTTCGCGTGACGCTGAGCAACAAGGGCTGGATCGGTTTTTCGCGAACGCCACATTCGGATGCAGTTTTCTCCGGACGCGTCACCCTCGATGGGCAAACCTTCGAAGGCGATCCGCTGGGTTTCGGAGTTCAAGGACACAATTGCGGATATCGCCACCGCAGCTTTTGGGCGTGGACGCATGCATACTTCCTCCGTGCCGGCCACCCGGCAAGCACCTTCGAAGCCTTGGTGTACGACATGCCTCTCGGTTTGGTCTTCCGCAGGGCCGTGCTCTGGCACGATCAGCAAAAATACGAATTTCGAAGGTTGCAAACAGAAAAACCCACCGCTCTCTTCGCCTGGAATCTCCGCAGTTCTGGGAATGAAGCTGACTTGGACGCAAAAATTGATGGAAGCGGCCCTTCACAGCATCGGATCTCGTATCTAAGAACTGACTGTTCCGGAAGCTTCGAAGTGACAAACAACAGCTTGTCTCGCGCGAAAGTCCGCGTGCAACTTCTCGGCAAGACGCCCGAAGTCCTGGAAACTACCAACGGAGCTGTGTTGGAAGTGGCTGGGCAGCCAATCTAGGAAAACGCTTGCGCCTTCGCCAGGCGCTCGGCCACGATCATGTACGCGGCAGGATTGAACGCCATGCCGATGTGAGTTCCCGGAACTTCAAAATCCACCGCCGCATCGCGGGTCATGCAGTAGCGCCAGTCAACAATTCCATCATGTCGTGTGTAAATAGCGGTCTCAAGCATGCGGTTCGGAACATCACGCCGCAGCGAATCAATGAAGTTACAGGTACAGCGTCCCGTGTAGCAGGTGGGAAGCACGCCTTTGCCGTGCTCTTGCAATATGCGAATCCGCACTGCTTCGGCAGCGTGCAGCACAGTGCGGTTGGTGACGGTGCCACGAAAAGGCGATGCCAAAGTGATGACCGACGCCACGTCCTTCCGCCGCTGATTCGCGAGTGAACGTGCAATCACCCCACCGAGACTGTGGCCGATCAGATGAACTTTACGCCCAGTCTCCTGCAAAGCTGTTTCGATTGTCTCCCTGAGGTGTCGCTGAATCAGCAAATTCGGACACTCCGCATTGATGCCGATTCCCGAGAAATACGGGCGGTACCCAATCCGCGCCAGCCAGCCGTGCAGCTCCGTCAGATAAAGGTCGGTACCCAAAAACCCCGGAATAATAATGACGCCGGATCCATCCCCTCGGGGTACTCCAAATCCGTAATAAACAGGTGTGGCATGCAACAGCAGAATTTCGGCCCCGAACAGCGCTTCGGTCCACACGGAATTGTCTGTTTCTAGATGAAGCCGAGGGGTGTGCTTGCGAATTCTGGAAGGCGAAGAAGCCTTGCTGCGTTTGCGGGCGCGCAATTGTAATCCGAATCTGCCGGGCATCTCGGCATTCGACGCTCAATCGGGTCCAGCCGTTGGACGCCCGCGCGAATTATACCGCTAAATTCCTACTATGCTCCAGCGCAAAGTTGTTCACTTGGCACAATGCGTGTCGAAGAATCACCTCATCCGCGAACTCTTCTTGCGTCTCTTGCGCACGATTTTGCGCTCGCCGAGCCGCGACTCGAGTTCGGCGACGCGCTGTCGTAAAGCTTCAACTTCCGTCGTTGCGTTAGATGATCGTTCTGGAATGCCGGGTGTCCCGAGAAACCGCTTCATCGTCTCCAAAGGCGACAATATGGCGGATTGCACATCGCTGAGGCGGTTCTGCACAGCATCTTGGACCTTTTGATACGTGTCGAAAGCGGATTTCAAATACCACATGACAAATTCCTGCCGTACCTCGTCCGAAGCGATAATCAACTGGCGAAGCAACTCCAGTGGCAAGCCAGTCGGTTTGTCTTTGGCATCTTCAGTGATGATTTGAGTGAGAACGACCCGCGTCAAGTCGGTGCCCGTTTTCGCATCGAGTACCTTGACCTCTCTGCCTTCCCGAATCAGCCGCGCAATATCGTCAAGATTTACGTAGCGGCTCGCAACCGTGTCGTATAGCCTGCGATTGCCGTACTTCTTAATGGTTACCGGGGCACTCTGATCCGAATCCGCTCTCATGTTGCTCCGCACAATTCACATCTTAACACCTTGACATAAATAACTGTGAGGATTACAGTTTAATTGATGCTGCATTGCAGCAATCGGAGGTCATTATTATGCCGGTAGCTACTAAGACGATACACCCCAGGGAGTCGTCATTTGTTTCGGTGCTCTCGGGTTGGGCACAGCAAGGAGTTCAGAGCTTCTTTGCGACGCAACGCATGCTCCTCGACCTTGCCATGCGGCAGAATGCAAACATCATGCACGCTCTGCGGCAGCAACTGTCCGACCCGCACCATTCACCAACCGCGATCTTCAGCGAAGTTGCTGGAGATGCCATGAACAACTTCATCGAAGGGCAAAAAATACTTCTGGATCTCGGCAAGCAACAAAATGAAATTCTTATGAGTGGTGTCAAAGAACGGATGGGCGATTGGCCCGCGGCCCACGCCATGGCCGATCTCCTCCGACGGAGCGTTGACACTTTCATTCATATGCAGGAGGAATTTCTCAAAATCGCCGGAAAGCAAACCCACACCTGGGTCGAGGCAGCCAAAACGGGCAGGACCTATCAGCCGGAGCATTTGGTCGATCTCGCTCGTGAAGGCATGGAGAACTTCGTCAAAGCCCAAAAGCAATTTCTGGACGTCATCGCCGAGGCCACAGCCGAAGCAACCGGCGGAAAGCGCGCAAACGGTGCGGCAAAGAAAGCAAAGAAGACCGAACTGGCCGTCCTCGCCCGCCAAGCGACCGAATCGCTCATTGATGCTCAGAAAAAGCTCGTGGATCTCGCCGGGAAACAAATGAACGCGAACGTGAAGACCGCAGCCGACACGATTGAGTCCTTGCGGCCATTTCCATTTGTACCAATCGCGGAACTCACACGGGAGGGAGTACGAAGCTACGTTGATGCGCAAAAAGCACTAATGGACATGATGGTGAAACCAGTTGCCACGCATAAACCGGAACGTCATAAGAAACCGCCGCGCGCCAGGAAGGCTGCGGCCGGCGCCGCTGTAGCATAAAACACTGTGGCCCGTGCGCCAGCGCGGGCCACCTCAGATCAAGTCTGACGCGACCCGTTTCGCCAATTCCAGATCTTCCGGCGTATTCACATTCCGGAATATCTCGGCAGAGAATCCCGCCTGCGTCAGCTCATCCTCAGTTACAATCCGCGTCTTAGTGTTCGTGAAAAGTGGATCAATCTTGTTTCTCCCCGCCCGCAACGACTCTCCTGCCCTGTCGGCGAATTCTTTTCGATAAACGGCACACAAGGGCTGAAGTCCACCTCCGGCCGCTGGCACTGTTACCGTCGCGCCTGACTCGCGCGATTGGTTTACAAGAAATCGGACAAAATCGCCGTTCACTAGCGGCATATCGACCGCGAGTACAAGATTGAGCTCCGAAGTGGTAGAGCAGAGTGCGGCGTGAATTCCGCCCAGCGGTCCGCGATCAGGAAACAAGTCTTCAACCACAACGCGATCGAACCCATTGAATTTATCTTGAGCGCCGACAATGCACACGTTTTCCGTCACGGTTCCAGCAACCCGCAATGCACAATTCAGCAGGCTTTCATTTCCTACACGCAGAAATGCCTTGTCCTGCCCCATGCGCGTGCTTTTGCCACCCGCGAGAACAAACGCGCTCAGATCACTCACGCCGAGATCATAACGCGTACGATGCTGCCACTCGAAGTTTTTGGCACAAAAGTGTGATGTAGTTTGTCCGGCGCTATCACAGCGCGGCTCTTAGCTGGTTTTGCCCGACGGTCGAGGCGCGGTGCTGATGCCCGATGGCTTTGGCGGCTCGATTGTCAAAGCAACACTCAAGTCCGTTGACCAACAGTCCACCAGAATTTTCCACTCTCCCGCTTGACGCATCGCCAGGATGACATACTTTCCACGTTCTTCGCGGCGTTTGCCCGTCGCGCTCGGGACAAGCATGCTGCACCGGCCGACCTCATACGCGATCTCACCGAATACCTCGACGCGCAACGGTTCCATTTGGACCTCGCCTAAGCCCGCGTCCAAAACGGAACAGAACAGTTCCCGAATGGCAGGCGTGCTGCGCACCGGCGAGACGTTCGGCCGCAACACGATCGCGTCTGCGATATAAAGCTCGACCAGATCATCCAGATGTTTGGTGTTGCAGGCTAGCGCCCAATCCTGGGCCAGTTTGTGTAGTGCGAGTTCGGCGCGGCTGAGCCCGGCCGCCCCGGTCCGAGATTTGGAAGCCTCACGAGTGACAGGGGTCGTCGCAACACGCGTTTCTCCCCCCGCGGACGATACATCTGCACCCGTTGAAAAATAGTGGTGATGATAGTGGTGGTGGTAATGGTGCTGGCCGGCGGCAGACGAAAGCGGGTTGATGAGTTTCACCGCGTCCGGTGCCGGAGCGTCCCCATCCGGCAATTCCTGCAGCGGCACTCCGCATCGCGCACAAAATCGGTTCTCTCGCGGATTTAGGGCGCTACATGCATGGCAAGGACGCTGTTCTTGGGACTCTGCGACTCCGGCGACCGAAGCGTCGGTATCCATCTGCAGCGCCAGCTTCTGTGCGGCCTCCAGGGCTGCCTCAATTCTCTCCTGGCCGGGCTTCGAATGCCCCGAATCGGATCGCAACCGGCGCAGCACATCCTGCAAACTCACGCTCAGGGTAGTAGCGGGTTTTGTCTCTCGCGGCGTCGCGACTTTGGCTTGGTTCGGTTTTTCGTGATCCACGGGTGGTCCAGTAAGGAGATGCTTCATTTTATCTGAAAACTGTGGTGACGCGGGCACACCCGCCTGTGACCGAGGTCACATCGTGCTATGAGCATTTTTCCGAAAATGAGGATGAACTGCGGCGGCACTTATCAGCTGTTGCGGCGATCGCCGGCAGGTTCCCAGGAGGATGCGATGTTTGAACAAGAACTGGAAATGGAAAAACAAGAATCATCAATCGTGCCTCTCCTGCTGATCGTTGCACTCATTGTGACTGTCGTGGGAGTTGCCGGCTACTACATCGTTCAAAACCGAAAGGTCTTGACCATGCAGGAAGCCACGCAAGTGGCTGCCTCGGTGTTGAAGCAGCAAGGACCGGTAACCTTCCGTTTCCATACCGGGCTGGTCCAGTCATCAGTCGGCGACAATCCGCAAGGGCCACACTACAAACTTCTGCAAAAAGCGGGATTGGTTGTGATTGGCAAACCGCAAGGAACTTACGGCACTACGTATCCCATCGAGCTAACGACCCCGGGCAAGGAGTTCTTAAAACGAATTGACGGTGTAACTTCCGCCAGCGAAAAAGATGGAACGCAGCTCTATCAAGTGCCTGTCGCGGAGAGAAAGTTGCTGACCGTGTCCAACATCAATATGCTGAGCCCCACGCGCGCAACAATCACGATGAGCTGGAACTGGAAAACTACGCCTCTCGGTGAATTGCTGGATGCGTCCGGGCCAAACGTACAGGCTTTCAACAGCTGGGACCGCGCTACTTTGATTCAGAAGTACGGGGCAGATTTCTATCATACCGCACCCACTCAGGTAACCATCTCGCTAGCGAAGGCCGACAACGGTACCTGGCAGGTAGCAACCGAGTAAGAAGAGGCGAGCTGTCAAAAAATTCGTTCTGTGAGCAGCTGCTGCAAATAGCGCCCATAGCCATTGTTGTTCATCTTTCCCGCGGCCGCGCGGAGCTGCTCAGCCGAAATGTAGCCATAACGATAGGCGATCTCCTCAGGGCAGGACACCATCAATCCTTGCCGGGTTTCAATTGTCTGAATAAAGAGCGACGCTTCCAGCATCGCCTCGTGCGTGCCGGTATCTAGCCACGCCATGCCGCGGCCCATCACCACGACGTCCAGCTGACCTCGACGCAAATATTCTTTGTTGATATCGGTGATTTCCAGTTCTCCCCGGGCGGAAGGTTTCAGCCCACTTGCGATCTCCACCACTTGATTGTCATAAAAATAAAGCCCGGTGACCGCATATCTCGACTTCGGTTGTTTTGGTTTCTCCTCAATACTTAGCGCTCGTCCTTCCTGATCGAATTCGACAACCCCGTAGCGCTCCGGATCTTGTACCGGATAGGCAAATACTCGCGCGCCCTCGGTCTTTTCACAAGCTTTTGCCATGCACTTGACCAGATCATGCCCGTAAAAGATATTGTCGCCAAGCACCAGCGCACAACAGGAGTTCCCGATGAAATCTTTGCCGATCAGGAAGGCTTGGGCGATGCCTTCCGGCCGGGCTTGCACCCGATATACAAAATTTAAGCCGAACTGCGATCCATCTCCCATGAACTGCCGGAACCGAGGAATATCCTCGGGCGTGGAGATAATCAGGATTTCCCGGATACCCGCCAGCATCAAAGTCGATAGCGGATAGTAGATCATCGGCTTGTCATAGATGGGCAGCAGGCTCTTGCAAACCGCATGCGTGACCGGGTATAGCCGCGTCCCGGATCCCCCCGCCAGAATGATCCCTTTGTACTTCGAGTTGTTAGGAAGTCGTGCTTGTGACATGAGTTTATGGGCAATTGGAAATTGAAAGTTGACACTCAGCAGGTCAAACTAAATCGCTAAATGCTAAGTGCCAATTGCTAAATGCGATTTCACATCGAGTACTGTGTCGCAATCCACTGCCGATAATCGCCGCTGGTGACCTCCCGGATCCACGCGTCATGCGCGACATACCAGTCGATGGTTTTCGCAATGCCGGTCTCGAAAGTCTGCTGCGGACGCCACCCCAACTCTCGTTCAATTTTGCGTGTATCCATGGCATAGCGGCGATCATGTCCCGGGCGATCTGGGACAGAGGTGATCAGTTCGCTATGCGGCACGACCGGATCCTTTGGTCGTAGCTCGTCGAGAGTCGCGCAAATCGTACGCACTATCTCAATGTTCCGTTTCTCGCTTTTTCCACCGATATTGTAAGTTTCACCCACTCGGCCGTGCGCGAGAACGGTTTTGATCGCGGTGCAATGATCTTCCACGAACAGCCAGTCCCGGACATTTTGCCCGTCACCATATATCGGGATGGGCTTACCTTCCCTCGCGTGCAAGATCGTTAGCGGGATCAGCTTCTCGGGAAACTGAAATGGCCCATAGTTGTTGGAACAATTGGTGGTAAGCGTGGGCAAACTATAAGTGTGATGGTAAGCCCGGATCAGGTGGTCCGAAGCCGCTTTCGACGCTGCATAAGGGCTGTTAGGAGCGTATGGCGTGACCTCGGAAAAAGGAGGGTTTGTCGGTCCCAACGATCCGTAGACCTCGTCAGTCGAAACGTGGAGAAAGCGGAACCGGAATTTCTCTTCCGCATTCATTTCCGCGTGATACGCGCGCGTTTCCTCCAGCAATGCAAAAGTGCCATTCACGTTGGTCCGAATGAAATCATCAGGCCCGTGGATCGACCTATCCACATGGCTTTCCGCCGCGAAGTGAACAATCGCACACGGCTGATGTCCATGGAGCAGATCACTAACCAGCTTCCGGTCGCAAATGTCTCCATGCACAAATGTGTAGCGCTGATTCGTGGCGACCTGCTCCAAATTGGCAAGGTTGCCTGCATAAGTTAGCTTGTCGAGATTGATGACTGGCGCGTCTTCGCTCGCAAGCCATTGCAATATGAAGTTGGAGCCGATGAACCCAGCTCCTCCGGTTACCAGAATCGGACGCAGGTTTGCCATAAGCTCTTCAATTAGCCGCTGTCGCTGGTAGTATAAATCCTTCTTTGGCCAGACCTGTTCGCTTGCTGCGAACGCAGAGTGATCAGTGTCACTTCGGGTGTGCAGTTCAAACGTACTGGTAGGCGAATCGTTCCCAAACCGATGTTGGTGTAAACCGGCAGACCCCGAACGTCGTACCGGCCGCGCGGGTATTTTCGCGCGTGGAGCGGGAGCCATGGTGCTCCGATTCCAGGCAGCCATATCTGGCCGCCGTGGGAGTGCCCGGAAAGTTGCAAATCGACCGGTCTGCCAGAAGCTTCGTCGGCGAAATCCGGTTCGTGTACCAGGAGTATCGCAGGTTCTGTGTTGGGCACCGCGTCCAGTGCGTGTTCAAGATTCGGCACTCGCGCCATTGAATCCAGGCCGCACAACCAAAGCCGCATCCCGTCCTGCTCAATCGGAAACGAGCGATTGCAAAGCACCTGGATACCATGATGCTCGAGCGCTCCCGTCACGAACGCCGCATCACTTGCGACATCATGGTTTCCGAGCACCGCAATGCTACCAATCCGAGAATGCAAACCGCTTAAAAGCTTTGCACATGGCTCAGCCGCTTTGGCGGCTTTTGGATCGTCATTCGCAGCATAAATCGGGATCGTGACAAAGTCCCCGGTTAACACCACCAAGTCCGGACGTACACGATTCACTATTTCGATCGCACGATGGATAGGAGTCGCAGAGAACACCGGGTCATAGTGAAAGTCGCTTATTTGTGCAATCGTGAACCCGTCGAAGGCGGACGGAAGACGTCTCAAGGGCATTTGCAGCCGCACCAGTTCGGGGTGATTCGGTTCGCGAATGACGCCGTCTTCAGCTAGCGCTAAAGTGGTAAAGGCAATTCCAGCTGTAAGTAGAAATTTCCGGCGACTTACGGAAGGCAATTAACGGTGTCTCCCCTGGGGCCAGCTTGATCGCTGCCTTCCTATTGTATCGGACCACGAATCGAGCGTTTTCCAGAAATCCGTTTAGCTCGTGCGGCATAAAGGAAAATCCAGTGCTGAAGTGCGCGTCTTAAACTGCCCGAACTGTAAGTACCGGGCAAGGTGCTGCACTCACCACCTCGGAGGCCGTCGCCCAAGGCAGATGCGAGGAGAGCCCCACCGCTGCCCGTCGATTGACGCCCAAAACGATCAGGTCCGTTTGACGGTCCCGCGCGATCTGCAAGATCGCTTCCGCCGCGAAGTCGAAACATACGACGAAATCGGCCGGGCATGAGGCCTCATCCGGCATCAGGGCTTGAAGACGTTTGGATGTGCTTTCAATGATGGATTGTTTGTACTGGTAAGGAACCAGTGGGGCTACATTGAGCAAGATTAGAGTGGCATGGTTTTCTTCCGCAAACGACAATGCATACGGCAGCGCATGCAATGAAGTGTCCGAGAAGTCGGTCGCAAAAAGGATGCGCTTCAGTTGCCACCCCATTCCCGCGACTTCCGGCCGCAGCGTCAGAACCGGGCATTTAGCCTGGCGATAAATCTTTTCGGCCACTGACCCCAGAACCACTCTTTTCAGACCCTTACGTCCATGCGTGCCCGCGATCACAAGATCTACATGGTGCTTCTCGATCACGCTGGAAACGACATCCCAAAGCTCGCCGCGTTGCAGGATGCTCTCGTGAGGGATTTCCTCCAAAGCCTTCGCAGCAGTAAATTCCCTCATACTCTGTTTCTCACGTTCCCAGAACACATCGAGATCGATCGGAATCGGTTCCAGAGGAACAGCCAGATAAGGCTCAGCGGGAACCACATGCGTAACAAAGATTTTGCTGCCACACAGCCGAGCCAGATTGCACGCGTACCGTAATGCTGCTTGCGACGCTTCAGAGAAGTCCGTCGTCAGCAGAATATTATTGATCGCGATGCGGGTCGTGCAGACAGATGCAGTTGCCACGGATCACCTCCACGGTCTCGCTTCATCCAACAGAAAGCAAGGAAGATCGCCGGCAAACCACGCAAGCGTGTTCGACTCCGTGTACCTCCATGCCCAAGGTGGTGAAACTCCGTCCATAGCTATCTATACCTCCGGTTTGAACTTTGGGCAGTGATGTTAATCACTGGGGCATGTGGTTGGGATACATGCGGCAAGCGTAAGCACAACGATTCCGAGGCTTTAGCGACTATGGGACGTGCCTGAAGGCCGATAGGGCCGAACATCTCTTTTAAGAACCATGGTTGCCATGGGACTATGAACCGCGAAATTTTCAACAACGGGCCGCTGCGCAAGTGCATCGGATACAGGATGTCGTGCGCTCAACCCTGCCGCCCACGGAGTAGCTTATGACGACAGTTGCCGTCCCCCAGCCGAGAGCCGAGCAGACTTCCTCCATGCGAGAGCGTTTTCTGGACGTTCGCAACACTAGCCTGCGTATCACCGAACAATGTTCTCCCGAAGACCAGATGCTTCAGTCGATGCCCGACGCGAGCCCGACGAAATGGCATCTTGCCCACACAACGTGGTTCTTTGAAACTTTCATTCTGCTGCCCAACCTGCCCGACTACAAACCTTTCGATACCCGATACCAGTACCTCTTCAATTCCTACTACAAAGGTCTTGGGTCGCATCCGAATCGCGGTTCGCGCGGACTGATGTCGCGGCCGAGCCTGCAACAAGTGCACGCTTTCCGTGACTATGTGGAACGTGCTCTCCTGAATTTCCTTGAGAACGCATCCGCCGAAGTGCTCGACCTCGTAGAACTGGGATTGAATCACGAGCAGCAGCACCAGGAACTCATCGTCACTGACATCAAGCACGCCCTATGGTCGAGTCCGCTGCGGCCGGATGCTCCCATCGCGAGTAACGGCACGGTCATCGATACTCCGCCGCTGGTGTGGGATGCGTTCCCAGAAGGTATTTACTTCATTGGTCACGAGGGTGACGAATTTGCTTTCGACAATGAACGCCCGCGGCATCAGGTCTTCTTGCAGGATTTCCGAATCGCTTCCCGTCCAGTTACGAACGCCGAATATTTGCAATTTATTCAGGATAACGGCTACAAGCGGCCGGAACTCTGGCTCTCCGATGGTTGGGATACAGTGTGTGCGCAACATTGGGATGCACCGCTTTACTGGGAGCGCCGAGACGACGGCTCGTGCTGGCACTTCACGCTGACGGGCTTAAAACCACTCGATCCGCGGGAACCCGTTTGCCACGTCAGCTTTTACGAGGCGGATGCGTATGCTCGCTGGAGCGGCGCTCGGCTCCCGCGAGAAGAAGAATGGGAAGTGGCAGCTGTACGCATGCCGATGCGTGGCACCTTCCTCGAAGACTATGCCTTTCATCCTCAGCCGCCATCCGGCCATGGCAACCAGCAGATGTTGGGAGACATCTGGGAATGGACGGCCAGTCCCTACGTGGCTTATCCGGGATTTCAGCCTGCCCCGGGTTTGATTGGCGAGTATAACGGCAAATTCATGTGCAATCAGATGGTGCTACGTGGCGGATCATGTGCCACACCCTCCAGCCATATTCGCGCGAGCTATCGAAATTTCTTCCCGCCCCAAGCCAAATGGCAATTTTCGGGCATCAGGTTAGCTCAATGATTGCTCGCGAACTCGTTGTCTTACCTGGATATGCTGAAGAAGTGCGGGAAGGTCTCGCAAGCGACAGCAAATGGCTGCCCTGCAAGCTCTTCTATGACAGTTGCGGCTCGGCGCTGTTCGAGGAGATCACACGTCTTCGTGAATACTATCTCACGCGAACGGAGCTCGAAATCTTGCGTGAGCGCTCTCCGCAAATTGCCGCAGCGGCCGGACCAGCCCTCAGTATTGTAGAACTGGGCGCCGGCACCGCAGCGAAGACCTGCACGCTTTTGCACGCGTTCGCGCGTCGACAAATGCGAGTGCCTTATTTCCCTGTCGATATTTCTGCATCTGCGCTCAACGAGGCCAGGGAAAGGGTTGAGGACGAATGTGCGGGCGTCGCTGTTCGCCCTGTGATCGTGGATTTCAGCTGTGGCTTCGCATTTCTCCGCAATGTTCCGGGACGGAAGCTGGTCCTGTATCTTGGCTCCAGTATCGGGAATTTCAACCCTCCTGATGCAGTTGAAATGCTGACCAAAATCCGCCAGCAACTCACGTCCGATGATGCTTTGCTCCTCGGAACCGATCTGGTTAAGGACCAATCGATTTTGTTGCCGGCCTACAACGACTCGCAGGGAATCACCGAACAGTTCAATAAGAACATTCTACTCAGGCTGAACCGCGAGTTGGGTGCGGATTTTAATTTGTCCAGCTTCCGGCATGTGGCGTCGTGGAATCCGGAAAAATCCCGGATTGAGATTTACCTGGAGAGTTCACACTCTCAAATCGTCCACATTCCCGCGCTCAACATGCGCGTGCCATTTGCAACCGGCGAGCGAATTCACACCGAAAACAGCTACAAATACACGCTCGAGATGGTGAAAGAGATTTTGCAACCGGCCGGATTTGACTTGACCCGCACCTGGTTTGATCGACGCCAATGGTTCGGGCTGCACCTGGCGCGAGTCAACTCAGCTCGCACATAACAACCTCGGGAAGTCAGACCTTCCGCGAATCAGATCTTAGGCGGACGAACATCGGGATCAGCGCGAAGATCCCAAGCACTACGTCATACACAGTTCCCGATACCGGATCGCGGGTCGCGAAGTACTGCTTTAGCGACATTCCTCTTAGCCATAGCACGAGAGAAAATTCAGCGCTCAGCATGAGAATCAGCGCCAGCAACCCCATTCCAAGGCGACAGGCAAAGATCGCCGGCACCGCAAGCCATCGAATCGTCCAATACGCAGCAAACATGCTGACCACAAGCATGATCGGTGCTTCCATCAATTCAGCAGACCGGGTACCCACGCGTGGAACAAGCCACAGCAGGCGGATGGGGCCAAGCAGAAACCCGACGCCGAACACTATTGCAAAGTAGAGCAGCCCTGCTTTTACAGTCCGGATCATCGAGGTGCATCGCTCACCAGACTCGGCACTGATTTTTTCTCACCATCGGCGCTCCCGCCTTGCATGAAAATGCCTGCTCGAACTCCGGCATATTCGAAACGACATTGTTGACGCGGTACTTGGGTATCGAGTGAGGATTCGTCAACACGATCGTTCGCATGAGTTCTGGCCTGTATTGCGTGCACCATTCATTGGCGTAGGACAAAAAGAATTTCTGCCGAGGCGTCCACCCGTCTGGGTCTTTGGCATCGAGCGACTTGCCTTCCCTTTGCTTCTCATTGGACAACGCCATCAATGCCAAATGCGCACCGCCGTTATCCGCCGTATCTTCCCCGGCGGTCAGTTGTCCATTTTGTTTCACACCGGCTTCGGGGATCTCCTGTGTATATTCATCAATGATGCACTGGTCCCGCTGTTCATACGCTTTCGCGTCTTCTGGTGTCAACCAATTGCGCAGGTCTCCCTTCGCATCGAATTTACGCCCCTGATCGTCGAAGCCGTGTGTGATTTCGTGCCCAATAATGACCCCAACAGCCCCGTAGTTCACCGCATCCTCTTTTGAGGGATCAAAATACGGAGGCTGCAGGATCCCCGCCGGAAAATTTATGGAATTCAGTTGCGGCTGGTAATAAGCATTTATCGTCGAAGGAGTCATCTGCCATTCGCTGCGATCCACCGGCTTGTTAATCTTATTTAGCTGGCGGTGGAATTCAAACCGGGCCGCCTCATGTACGTTGTTGAGATAGCTTTCGCGGGTGATTTTTACGCTGGAATAGTCCCGCCAGTGATTTGGATATCCGATGATGTCCTCGATCCCGTGCAGCTTAACCTCGGCTTGCTCTTTCGTCGCCGGCTGCATCCAGTTCAAACCCATAATGTCCTGGTCGAGTGCGTGTTCGATATCGTGCACTAACGCGACGGTTCTTTCTTTGCTGGAAGGCGGGAAAGCAACTTTCACGTACGCTTCGCCTAACCCCATTCCGAGATCGCGGTCCGCGGCGCGAACACACCGTCGCCAACGGGGCAATTGCGCTTTCGACCCCAACAACGTGTGACTGTAAAAATCCCAATTCTCGTCCGCCAGCGCCTTGTTCAGGTATGGCGCTGAACCGTGAACCAGCTGCCAGCGCAGGTAAACCTTCCAGTCATCCACCGAATGTTGCTGAATGACCTGTTCGAGTTCCTTAAAGAACGAGGGAGAGGTCACGAGATAATGCGGCTGTGATGGCGGCGCCCCGATCTCGGCGACATACTGCTTCCAGTCGTACGAAGGCGTCAGCGCCTGCACCTGCTCGAAGCTCATTTTGTTGTTGACGTTCTTGGGATCACGGCGAGAAATGTTGTCCATTTGCGCTTTAGCCATTGCGCTTTCGATCGCTAAAACCGTTTTCGCATCAGTTGCGGATTGCGCCGCGCTTTCGCCAACCAACGTCAGCATTTTTGTGATGTGCGCCTCATATTTCTCGCGAATCTGCTTTGAGGTGGGATCGTCTTTGAGATAGAAATCGCGATTTGGCATTCCCAGTCCGCCCTGATCAATTCCGGCCACCACGCGGCTCGCATCATCGAAGTCCTGTTGTGGACCAAAGCCCATGAGCGCCGCGTCCGTCTGATTGTCTTCGCCGTCCCACGCCCCGGGAATCGACATGTGAATGTGCGCAACCTGGCCGGCAAGTTCGGACTTGGCTTTCATGGCGTTGATCCGCTCAAGCTCAGGTTTCAGCTCGCGAATGCCAGCTTCTTCAACAGCGGATTCGTTCATGCACGCGCCCCAATAGTCGCCGAGCTTCTGATCGAGATCGGTCCGGCCCGTCGTTTGTGACGACGCTTTCTCCATGACTTCCCGCAGAATGTTTTCATTCCAGTAACGCAAACCGCTCCCCGTCCCCCAACTCACCTGATCGGCAGGAATCGGGTGGGCGACATTCCATTTGCTGCACACGAACTGATAGAAATCCTGGCAAGGGTCAAGGCTCTTGTCGACCATGTTGGGATCGAAGTGCTCCAGCTTGGGCGCTTCCTCAGGTGACGATTGTTGTGCTTTCACGAATTGACCGTTGCCAAGAAGAATCAGCGAGACACAGAAACCTGCCACTTTCCAGTTGCGCATGAGGGCTCCTGCAGAGATTTGATGATTAGCGATTTATTGACCCTATTAACCCGTCAGACTACAAGTATTGGACGGAATGGGTCAAAACAAGGTATCAGCGTCGCCGCTGATCGAAGAGTGTCCCGGCCGGGTCACTTCCCGCCACTGGAAAATACGTTGCAAGTGCCTCGTGAGTTCCACTGGCTTGCGTGTCCTCTGTCGAGAAGTCACGTAGGGGCAGGCGCCCTCGGCTGCCCGGCCGAGCATGGGCAAACTCACGGGATTATCACAGAATGCGCGTAGCAAACGTACGATCCTCCGTGCTCCTCTGTGTCCTCACTGGTCAAATAAACGCCTCTTCGTGCTAATTCGTGTCCTTGATGGTTCGATTTTGCCTTACTCACTTTTCCTCTTTCCAGGCAAACTCGCGGGGTTCTCGTGAGTGCGCTCGCGGAAGCCGCCTTTCAGCCCGGTGGCCAAGGTAATACTCGACTCTCCGAATTTGTCGCGGAGACGGTCTGCTGCTGACAGCGCCTGTTCCCATCGCCGGCGCCGATCGCCTTCGATCATGTCTGCTTGCTCACTGCGTATCTCAAAATGCGACGCTTGTACTCCTAACAGGCGCATCTGGCTTCCCCGGCGCCAATTTTTATGAAACAGACTCCGCACTTGTTCGAAAACCTCGGTATCAAGCTGAGTAGGCTCTGCAAGCGTATGCGCGCGAGTAATCGTGGTGAAATCCTTGTAGCGCAGTTTGAGTTGGATAGTTCGTGCATATAGTCCATGCTCTCGCAGTCTGCGGCCCACCATCTCGGAAAGCCGCATCAGCGTGGATTCCAGTTTCTCTACATCCGCGGTGTCCTCGTTATACGTGTGCTCGTGACTGATGGATTTGGGATCAGTGTCGGCGCCGACGTCACTATCAAACCACCCGCCAGCATCTTCGCCTCGACCCTTGCCGGCCAGCGCCAGTCCCCATTTACCAAAGCGCTCTTGCAGAAAGGCGTCGTCAAAGCGTGAAAGATCGCCAACTTTCAGGATTCCCAGCGCATTCAGATTCTGCTCGGTCACTTTGCCCACACCAGGAATGTCGCGGACGTCCAGCGGCGCAAGAAACTTCGCCTCCTGTCCGGAAATGACCCACAAGATGCCGTGCGGCTTTGCCTTCGCGGAGGAAACCTTCGCAATCAGGCGCGACGTGCCAATGCCGATTGAGCAATTCAGTTGGGTCTCAGACTTGATTTTCTTATGAAGTAAATGAGCGGCGTAGAGCGGCGGCCCGTGCAGCCGGTCCGTGCCGGTCATATCGAGATAGGCTTCATCAATCGACGCCATCTCCACCAGTGGCGAGAACGATTGCAGCACGCGAAAGACTTTCTCCGAGCACTCGCGATAACGGTCGGGATGCCCGTTGACGAAGATCGCTTCTGGGCACATTTTGGCGGCCGTGCGCAACGGCATTGCCGAATGGACGCCGAATTTTCGCGCTTCATACGACGCGGCCGAAACTACTCCGCGCTCATCCCGCTGACCTCCGACCACCACCGCTTTGCCCTTCAGCGACGGATCGAACAACTCTTCCACCGAGACGAAGAACGCATCCATGTCGACGTGGAAGATGGTACGCACTTTCAGTCACCCACTGCATTCTATATCCCCTCGTCGACAGGAATCGCTTCCGTTTCCACAGCTACACAGCACCTTCTACCCTTTTGTTTGTCATTCCGAACCGGCTTCAGCTGTGAGAAGGCTACGCTTCGTAATCCTTGTACAACAGAGTCCCTTGATGCGCCTTTTCTCCTCGCAGGCACTGTCCTTACGCATTAGCACTGTTGATGTGGGATCAGGAATATGTACGCCGTCCTTCGGTGACCTGTCGTCGGCCACTTGGGTCATGCCATAGTCGAGTGCGGCTAATGTCCCAGCTTTCTAAGCAAATCTTTTGGACCACATGGAATCAGGGGGGTGCTATGCGCTATAACGCGCTGGTTGCGCAGGTTTTCTTAATCGGACTTACAGCAATGTCATCGACGCGGGCTGCGGCGGGCCAGAGCCTTGGACCCGCTGCTAGCTTCGCGGTATTCAGTTCCGCTGACGTTGCTTTCAAAAACCGCGTGAACATCAGTCAACCCACGACCACTTCCATGGTCGGAATGTGCCCCGGCTCGGTTGGCTGTCCGGCTGATGTGGGCGGCACTACCGTGTTGATGGGAAGAGGAAATGCTGCCGCGCCGGACACGGTGGCTGGCGATGTAATCGCTAGCGCTGTATCTACTCAGGGATTGAACTGCAGCGGCAATCCTCCGGGCACAACCGCAATCTGTCTCGGCAACGACAGCGAAATCAGCGGCGCCTGTGTGACCGGCGGAGGAGCAATTGATAGCCCCAATGAATGTGCCGCGGGAACAGATACAACCGGCAGCAATTCCGAACTGACATCATTACCTGGTGCGCAGTCGCAACTTCTGTCATTTTCAAACAGCCTTGCTTCGCTGCCTACAACCCAAACACTGGCAGAGATCGCGTTGAGAACTCGCGGTACCGTGACGATAATGACAAGCTCTGGCTTGAACGTCATAGCAATCCCCGCCATTACCACCGGCGCGAACGCGACCATCACTATAAGCGGTCCCTCTAATGCCACGGTTGTGATCAACATCGGCAGTTCCACGGCATCAGGCAGCCTGCAACTGGGCAACGGTGCGTCTGTCGTTCTCTCAGGCGGGATTACACCGGACCGACTGGTCTTCAATCTGGTCGGCAGTTCAACCACGGCACAACTGGGAAATAACACAACGTTCAATGGAACGATCGTCGCTCCTCAGGGCCAATTCACTTCGGGCGATGGCAATACTCCGAGTCCCATCATCATTAACGGTGCCCTGCTTTTCGGGGGCAGCGTGGATATCGGCAACAATACCAATCTGTCCTTCTACCCATTCGTCGGAGTTTCGACTGGTGGAGGAGGTGTGTAACTTTCGTTTCAGCGGTTGTCCGCGAGAGAATCACACCGCCGCCAGCGCCGGCGCACTTCGCGATTGCAGAGCCTTCTCATACACCCGGACGTACTCTTTCGCCGACGCATTCCAGGAAAAATCCTTGTTCATGCCGTTGCGCATGAGGGTTTGCCAGGAACCGTGATCCTGAAAAGCTTTCAGTGCTTCTTTGATCGTCAGCAGCAAGGCTTCGCCGTTGTATTCGCTAAATTTGAACCCAGTCCCTTTCCCGGCACGAGGGTTCCACGGTTCAATCGTGTCATCCAGTCCACCCGTCGCGCGCACCACCGGAACGGTGCCATATTTCAGGCTGTAAATCTGGTTCAGCCCGCAAGGCTCATACTTTGAAGGCATGAGGAACATGTCACTCCCTGCTTCAATTTTGTGGGCCAGAGCATTGTCATACGCAACCTTGACCGCAATCTTGCGGGGAAATTGCTTATTCAGCCGCACGAACATTTCCTCGTACGGTTTATCACCAGAGCCGAGAGCCACAACGATCATCTCTTCCCGCGCCAGCCGATCCATGATCTGCGAGATCAGGTCAAAGCCTTTTTGTGCGGCAAATCGTGAAACGATCCCAATCACCGGCAGGCGTAAATCCGGATCGCTAATCCCGAAAGCCGACAGCAAATCCTGCTTGCACTTGGCTTTGCCCGTCAAATCGTCAGCGGAATACCGGGCCGCCGTGAACTTATCGACTTCGGGGCTCCATTCGGCGTAATCCACGCCGTTCAAAATCCCCGTCACTCGCGACGCCCGGTCTCGCAACACACCCTCTAATCCGAAGCCGAATTCCGTCGTCTGAATTTCCTGGCTGTATTTGCGGCTCACCGTAGTGATGTAATCCGCAGACACCAAAGCACCCTTCAGGAAGTTTACATTTCCGAAAAATTCCATCTTGGAAATCGTGAAAAGGTCCCACGGAAGTGTCAGCAGCGGCAGCGTGTCAGGAGAAAATAGGCCCTGATACCCCATGTTGTGGATCGTGAAAACGGTCGCAACCTCGCGAAATGCCGGATCCTCCGCATATTGCGCCCGCAACAGAACAGGAATCAGCGCCGATTGCCAATCATGACAGTGAAACACCTGTGGTGCGCCTAACACCTTGGAAGCCTCAAGCACGGCACGGGAGAAAAGCGCGAAACGTTCAGCATTGTCTGGATAATCGCCGCTGGAGGTCCCATAAAGAGCATCGCGATCGAAAAAGGGCGGGTAGTCGATGAAATAATAACGAACCCCGGAGCGAGTGCCTCCATCGAGCACCGAGCAGAAGCGGTACCGATCGTCAAAGGGAATAGTGATGCTGCGTACCGCCATCTTTGAATCCGGAAGCTTCGTCTGGCGGTACTTCGGCAAATAGACACTTACCTGATGCCCCAGCGCCGCCAACGCCTGTGGCAAAGCGCCGACCACATCAGCCAACCCACCGGTCTTGGAAAACGGAACGCATTCCGAAGCTGCAAAAGCAATTTGCATTACTCACCCCTTCCGGTTCTCAGCCCGGCGCACGCTATGATATGGAGGATTATTTCGATGGCAGACCTGCTGGGCTGAATTTTATGACGAAAACCTAGTCTACCTGCCGGAAAGAAAGAGGGTCAATGTGCCAAAGGTCTCCGCTGCACGGCCGGGTCCGCGAAAACCAAAGCTCGGACAGCATTTCCTGGTAGACAAGTCGGCGGCCGCTCGCATCGCTGAGGCCTTGGGCGATATTTCCTCGAGCACCGTCCTGGAAATCGGCCCTGGTCGCGGCGCGCTGACTGCGCTGCTCGCCAAAAAAGCCCGCCGCCTGATTGCAATCGAAGTTGACCGCGTTCTGGCTGCGCAGCTAAGAATGCATTTTTCCTTGGCGCCGAACGTCGAGATCATCGAAGCCGACATTCTGGCCGTCGACTTCGACACTATCTTCGGACCAAAGCCGGGCAGCACCCGCCCTGGCATGAATCACGAACCGGAGAAGGCGAAGGTCGTTGGCAACCTGCCCTACTTCCTCACATCCGATATCCTGCTGCGCTTATTCCAATACCGCAAGTACTTCGATTCCATCGTGCTCATGTTGCAGCGCGAGGTGGCCGACCGTGTTGCCGCGAAGCCGGGTAATAGCGAATACGGGTTGCTCTCCGCCACGGCGCAGCTCTACACCAGAGTTGAAAAGCTTTTTACCGTCGCGCCGGAGGCATTTTCGCCTCCCCCAAAAGTCCACTCCGCCGTAGTTCGGCTCACCATCGACGCGCGACTGGAACGACTGCAAGTACAAGAAGAAGGATTCATCCACTTCCTGAAGCTTTCATTTGGTCAAAAACGAAAGACGCTGTGGAACAATCTGAAGTCGGAGTACGATCCGCAAAGATTGAGGAGCGCCATGGACGACATTGGAGTAAAATCCAGCGCCCGGGCTGAAGAGCTGTCCTTGGAAAAAACCGCGGCGCTCTATCGGTACTTGAGTGCCGCGCAAAGTTTTTCTTCAAGATAAACACAAAGAACAACGTGGGACACAGCCGCTACCGGAGCGCCCGACATCCTGATCGAAGCCTATGTCGCTGTCTGTGCCCTAACCATATCCCCCCCAGATCCTCCTGTGCTCCTCCGTGTCCTCTGTGGTCAATTTCAAGGACGATCGGTACCTAAGTTCATGCCTCGACATAGATTCCTGGCATCGGTCGCCGAATAGCTCAAGCGGGATTAGAATCGTAATAAAGACCTTGCGGAGAGTAGGACCATGGAGACCCTCCGTCATCCCGCCGTTGCCGGACGCTTTTATCCAGCAGAGCGCGCGAGTCTAATTCAAGACCTCGAATCTTATCTGTCGCCCTCCGAGACGCGAAAGCCGGCCATCGGCTGCATCGTCCCACACGCAGGTTACATTTACTCCGGACCCGTTGCCGGAGCGGTGTATGCAAACATCGATGTCCCGGAACGCTGCATCATCCTGTGCCCGAATCACACAGGCCGCGGCCGTCCCTTGGCCATCATGAGTAGTGGCGCCTGGCAAACTCCGTTGGGTTCGGCAAAGATCGACTCAGACTTGGCGGCCAAGTTGAAAACACAGTTTCCCCTCCTCAGTGAAGACAGCGATGCCCATCGCAGCGAGCACGCCGTCGAAGTCCAACTTCCGTTTCTGCAGAAACAACAATCCCAGTTGAACTTTGTACCCATTGCTTTAGGTGTACGTGACTTCGAAATCTTGAAGGCGCTCGGAGAAGTTCTCGCCAAGGTTTTGAGATCCGAAGACGAGCCGGTTCTCATGATCGCTTCGAGCGACATGAACCACTATGAGAGCGATGCCGTCACTCGGATCAAGGATAACAAGGCGATCGAGCGCATTTTAGGACTCGACACTCGTGGACTTTATGACGTCGTCACGCAACAAGATGTCAGCATGTGCGGCTTCGGACCTGCGATCGTAATGCTCACCGCCGCAAAGCATATGGGAGCGGCTTCCGCCGAACTTGTCAAATATGCGACTTCCGGCGATGTCTCCGGCGACCGCGACATGGTGGTCGGCTATGCTGGCGTACTCGTGCGCTAACAGCGACTACTCGCTCGCCTCCGTAGAACTGCCTGCTCTCTCGTATCCCGCTTTGTAGCCGGCTCTAAACAATTCCCGCTGAGCATCGGAACTCCATCTTCCGATCGCGAAATGCGGCTCTCTCCCCTGCTTCGCATCGAACTGACCCAAAAACAAACCATCGCGATAGGCTGCATCTGCGTGGCGGCTCACATTCGCAGGTTGAACGCCCGGTTGACGATTTTTCATCATGGTCGAGGCGGTTGCAAACACCGCAACTCCTACAACGATAGCAACTACTCTTTGCATGCCAATGCTCCGTCTGCTGCTGAGTCTCGTTGCATCAATGAAAACTCAACTGGTGCTTGACAGAGTCATGGGCAAGTAAAAGTTTTGTCATCCCGAGCCGCACGCTTTTGGCAGTCGAGAGATCTGGGACTGCTTAGGCAAAAGATCACACGTTGGCGAGCATCCGCTCAGGAAATTACAACGAACGAGACGCTACCAGACCCGGCATGCGTTTGCACGGACCATCGCCTGTCCCTTATGGCAGCCAAATGCTTTGGCGAACTCCGGCATGTTGGACACCACGTTGTTCACACGATATTTGTCCAGCGGATGCGGATTTGTAAGAATGATGGTGCGCATCATTTCCGGGCGCAGGTTACTGCACCACACATTTGCATAAGCCAGAAAGAAGCGCTGCAACGCGGTAATTCCATCTTCCCCTTGCGAATCCAGGTTCTGGCCCTTCGTTTTCAGATCTGCATCAAGCGCTGACAATGCAAGGTGAATTCCGCCGTTATCGGCAGTGTTTTCCCCTTGCGTTAGCCGGCCATTCTGTTTGACGCCAGCTTCCGGAACGAATTCCGTGTATTCGTCGGCTATGCAGTCGCCGCGTTTGTCGTAGGCTTGGGCGTCGGCTGGCGTCCACCAATCCCGCAGGTCTCCTTGGTCGTCGAACTTCCGCCCTTGATCGTCAAAGCCGTGGATCGTCTCGTGGCCGATAATCGTACCCACCGCGCCGTAATTTACGCTGTCGTCCTTTGTGGGATCAAAAAATGGCGGCTGTAGAATTCCCGCAGGAAAATTGATGGTATTGGTTTGCGGATCTTCATAGGCGTTTACCGTCGGCGGAGTCATTCCCCATTCCGTTCGATCTAGAGGTTTGCCAATTTTTTTCAATTGACGATGCAACTCAAATGCCGCTGCCCGATGCACGTTTTCCAGGTGATTATCCGAACGAATTTCCAGAGCGGAGTAATCGCGCCAATGATCCGGATAGCCAATCTTGTCGATTTGCGCCGCCAGCTTTACATGCGCGTACTTCTTCGTATCCGCGCCCATCCAATCCATGGAATCGATATCCGAACCAAGCGCAGTTTTAATATTGGCTACCATCTCTTGCACACGCTGCTTGCTCTCTGGCGGAAACGCGCGCGCGACATAAGCCTGCCCCAAAGCCTGTCCTATATCTCTGTCTTCGGCTTGCACGCATCGTCGCCAAAGTGGCTGAAGCGCTTTCGCCCCGAATAAGGTTTGGCCGTAAAATTCAAAATTCGCGTTTACAAAATCGTCGCTCAGCTCCGGCTCATTGCCCGTCAACAGCTGCCATTTCAAGTATGCCTTCCAGTTCTCAAGCGGTTCGGTAGTGATCAGCCGTTCGATCGCTCGAAAAAAGTCCGGAGAGGTCACGATGTACTTTGGGCTCTCGGGCGCATTTATCTGTTGCAGATAGCGACTGAAGTCGAAATCGGGCGCGAGCTTTTTCACATCCTCGATGCCCATTTCATGATCAAGATTCTTTGGATCACGCCGCGTCACCACATCCATAGCGGCCTGGGCCATCGCCGTTTCCATCTTCAGTACGACTTGCGCATCGGCATGCGCCTTGGCTGCAGGCATGCCCGACAGCTCAAATAATTTCGTTATATGCTCAACATATTTCTTGCGAATCTCAACCGACTTCGCATCTTTCTCCAGGTAGAATTCCCGCCCCGGCATTCCCATCCCGCCCTGATCGAACTGTGGGAGTACGTGAGTGGTGTCATGAAAATCGGGTTGTGCTCCCAGACCGAATAATGCTGCCGCCGTTTCCGTGTCGGTGGGATTCCAGGCACCGTGGATCGACCGGTGCAATTGGGCAACAATGTCGGCGATCTCGTTCTTGCTCTTGATGTGGTCAATACGGTCCAGATCTGGGCGCAAAGCAGCTACTCCTGTCGCGTTTCTCTGCTTTTCATCCGTGCATGCTGCCCAGTAGTCTCCAACTTTTTGCTCGACGGCAGTTCGCTCTGCGGCTGGTTTCGCAGCGGTTTCAACAGCCGCTTGATGCAGCAATGCCTCGTTCCAGAGTTGCAGCTTTCCGAAAGCACCCCAGAAGATTTCGTCGGCAGGTAACGGATTGTCTTTCACCCACTGGTTGCAGGCATAGGCATAGAAATCGGTGCATGGGTCAATGCTCTTGTCCAATTTCCCGGCATCGAAATGATCCAGTTGCGGAGTGGCCTGCTCGGCGTTAGCCGGAGCTGTCGTTTGGCTAAATGTCAAGGCGCAGAAAACACATAAAAAAACCAAATACCAGCAAGACAATCGCATGGATAAAACCTTTCGAGGATGCAATCGAAGAACGGAAAGA
Source organism: Acidobacteriaceae bacterium (assembly GCA_019237515.1). The sequence continues at coordinate 4,857 of JAFAGX010000031.1, read as the reverse complement.
TTACCACGCGGAGGTATAGGAAGAAATCAGAAGCTGAGCGCATAAACAGCCGACAAATGTTTTGTGGGAACCGAAAGCAATGGCAGTTCAGGCAGACCGAACAATGTGCCAACCGTGCCGCTAATGGTGTCCGCCGCTCATGGAAACGTGCCCGCCTCCACCGCTCGACATGTGACCGCCGCCAATGGAATGACCGGCGTGACCGCCCGAAGTACCTGCGTGCGCGACCGACGCGGCGCCGCCATGCCACCAGCCTATGCCTCCTGATCCAGCATGAACTTTAGTTGTAACCAAGCCCGTCTGTTCCACCCGGGTTGAAAGCTGACCTAAGTTCCGTATGCTCCCCCGTGGAATTCCCACCCCCGCGGAGTTGCTGGCGATCTGAACTTTGTCTCCTGTATGCACCGGCATTGGACCGCGATTCGAAGGGAAGATTCTCCGTCCAGGAAGCAGTGGCGGGCGAGGACGAACAAACCCGGCCGGAGCCCTCAAGATCACCGGGACTGTACTGAAAGGCATACATGCCCCACCCGGCTGCCATGCCCATCCATACGCTGAAAGATATGTCCAACCTCCGCAGTGGTAAGGAGTCCATCCCCACGGATAAGCCGACGCCCACGAATATCCCAACCCAGGATAGAACGCCCAGGCACCATTCATGAATGGATCCCATCCAGCGCCTATGAAGTATGGCTGCCACAACGTGCCATACCCGGGGGCATTGAAGAAGTTCCCGTAATAATTGAGATCGGCGGTGTCGTAACCGTTCGCCGCATAGCCAGAACCCGATTTGGTGCTGTACTGCTGCTGATATTGTGCCTGCTGCTTATCCCACGAGTCGTACGCAAGTTCATCGACCCCGGACGCGACGGTGGAATGGTCATCGAGCAGGTCGAAGCTGCCCGTGTGGTTCTTGTTGACCTCAATCGCCCCTTTCGGACCCGTGATGCTGGCCTGACCTTTGAATACCGCAATAGTTGCATCGACATCGGCCATTGCCACCCGAAGATGAACCGCTTGGGTAAGGGTCAGGCTCTCACGGGCAAATGTCACCTCGAGAACATTGTCCTTCGCCCCAAGAAAATTGACGTACGCGGTGCCCTCTTGCAATTTTATGCTCGAAAATTTGTCCCCAGAATCCCGGAGCACAAGCTGCGAAATTTCCACGCTGGTCTCTGGCGCAAGTCTTACGCTGCTGCCATCTTCAAATTCCAAAGCGGCTTGTCCCCGACCCTGAGTCCGAATCTTTACGCCCTGAGTCAGAGGCAGGTTCACAAATGCGTTCTCGAATCCCTGTCCGGTATTGCGGTCGATCTGGACGTTGCCCTCTACCTCGCTCAGACGCACTACGCGGGCATGCGAATCAGCTAATGCAGGAAGCGCAAAAAACAGGAAGGACGCGCAAAATATCGAAGCTCTGTCAACCAACTGGGAACGGGACATAGACACCCCCGGAGAATCCACTATAAGCATTAGAGCATGGTTCGATCTGCTTTGGTTGTCAAAACATTGCAATTAGCGCATGAAACAAGGCATGCGCGGGGTCATTTGGCTGCGCCAGCGCGGTCGAGCAACCGCTGTGCCCGTGCTCGAGCCGTGTTCACAACTGAGGGATCGTCGATGATTTTCTTCAAGGTAGCGGCAATCACCGCTACGTCCCCCAGTTCGTTCCGGCTCGATATATCACTCATGTGCTCCAGTTCTTCGTTGATTGCCAGCTTCTGATAACGATGGTCGAACTCGAGCCGGCGTCCAAACTCCAGGGTGATCGCGAGGTTTTGAAAGACAGACGTAAGCTCCGCTACCGCCGGAATTGGCGAATAGTTGTATTTGGCGGAGGTTTTCCTTTGGCCGTCCGCGTAGGAGAGACTCTTTTCTCCCGTAGATGCGATGTTCTTCTTCTTGGAGTCGATCTCCCCCTCAAAGTAGTGAGCTTTTTTCGTCAGATCGAAGATATGCGTGAGCGTGGGCTGCGGCATGGCAAACTCGAAGCTGAACGGCTCGGATGCTTCGGAGTCCCGTGTCAGTTTTCCGTCAGAGGTATAGGAGGCATGACCGTCTGAGGAGAGCGAAATGGCGTAGTGCGAAGGATCGGAACCGGGGAAGTCGCACGTGAACGCAACCGTTGGAGTGGCTGACTGCTGAGATTGTGCCAACGAAGCCGAAACCGCGAATACAACTGCGACCAACCACCACTTCTTGCCACTTCGCATGCAGATGAAATTATGCCAAAAAATCTGCCGAGCGGGACAATACCCCGTGAATTCTTTCAACTGCCTGCCGCAACCTGGCGCCGCGTTGTCGCAACTGTGTGAAGATGACAAATGGCAATTGCCAACGCATCCGCCGCATCGGGCGATTCTGGCACTTCACTCAAATTCAGAAGCCGCGTCACCATGTGCTGCACCTGTTGCTTTTCTGCCCTCCCGTAGCCGACAACCGCCGACTTAATGGCCAACGGCGCATACTCGGCTACTTCCAAACCCGCCGAGGAAGCCGCCAGCATGGCAACGCCGCGCACTTGCCCCAGTTTGAGGGCCGACTTGACGTTCACCGCATAGAAGATGTCCTCGATTGCAACGTCGTCAGGACTGTACTCCTGAATGATTGCTTTAAGTCGATCAAAGATGGTCGTTAGCCGGGCTGCGAGCGGATGTTTACTCGAAAGCTTGACTGCCCCAGAACTCAAGCAGCTAAGCGTGCCGGCGGGGCCAAGCTCGACTACGCCATAGCCGGTAAATTCTGTCCCGCAGTCAATGCCGAGCGTCCGCACAAACGCAGTGTACTGCAAATTGTGTGGCGCGGGCGCCCTCGCCCGCGAAAATCATGACGTGCCGAACATCACCATTCACTGAGCTACGTTCTCTCCCGCCTGCATCGTCTTCAGGCAAACGTGATCGCGCATGTCGCCACACAAGTAAATCAAGTACACGGGAAGGTCCCGCGGTTGCACGACGTATTTCCCCGTATCCACGGCATGCTCATCTTTGAAATCAGCGATCACAAAGGCATTGCCGGGAACGGCGCGCACTCTGAACTGCCGTGACATCGGCTCATAGTTCCCGTAACTGAGGCAGTGGCCAATACAGGCGCGATCCAAGGCATGAAGCGCCGGACTGATGTGTCGGTTGCGAGTCGGAAAATAATTGAGCACCCGTGCTCCGGAGGGAAGCTGTGCGACCAGATGATCCACGCTGTCCTCCACGCGATTCAGTTTCCACGTATCCGCAAACACCAGCCCAAAGAAGATCAGGCCCGCAAACGTCAGAATCAACTTTTGCGGCAGTTTGATGGGCGCAGCCGCCAGAAGGGCACAAGCCATCACCCCTGCTGCCAATGACAAGCGGTCCGTTATAAAGCTGAACGGTATCGCGTATCTCGGAGACTCGATCACGCTCGGCAAAACGAATACCGCGGCCGCATTGAGGAGGAAAACTTGAAGAGGAATGCTTCTTATAACCGCCGAGATACCGTGCTGTTTGATTAAAGTGCGAAAGCTAACGACGCTAACCAGCAGGAACAATCCGAAAATCGGTGTATAAGCAGGATTAAAGAAAACTGGTTGATTGATCCCGGTAACGAAGTAGACCTGCTTCCACGACCAGGTACCGGCAAACCGCCATATCAGGATCTCGCGAATCCCGATCAGCAGCACAATGCCGACGCCGAGCAACCCCATGGTTTGCAAGCCGCGCAATCTGTGCGCGGCCATGACGTACGCCAGCATCCCGATCGCCCAGATCACGGGTAAGGGATGGGCCGCCCATGCGAAAAACAGAAGGGGCGTTCCCAGGAAAAATCGTTGTATCCCGCCCTTCCACGCGAGCGCTAGATAGCAAAGACAGATCCCCAGCGATAAATAGTAATTGAAAAATCCCATGTGAAAAACGAAGCCGTACGTCAGAACCGCAACCCAGGGAATTGTGAACCACCAATTCTTCCCTGCGACGACGTTCGACAGCGCAACCGCGCCCCAGAAGAAAATGAGAACTGCGACCGATACCATGATTCTCTGCGCCGCCGAAGATCCTACCCGCACCAGCAGCCCTTCCAGCCCGACATCGAACGCGACGTTGCTCCACTGCCGCACAACGTAAACTCCGGGGGTCCGTCCTTGCTCCGCCAAAGAAGCCAACCACGCGTTGTAGACGTGGCTCGACAAGTCTGTCGCTTCAATTCGCTTTTGCCAGAAGCAAGGCACCAGGATCAGCAATGAGACAAGCAAGACGAACCAAAACCTGTGATGGTCAGGAACAACCCGACATGCAGGCGGAGCTTGAACAGAATTTTTTTGGCCTAAGGTGTTACTCATTCAGAAAAATTTTATACGGAAATCTACCCCGGAATTTTTGCTGCCCGCCTAAGTTAACCTTTTCCTCCGGGTCCTCTGTGCCCTCTGTGGCAACAAAGAAAACATCAACTTTGGGGAGCATTAGCTTCGTGCAAGGAGTGAGAGTTTGTCATTCCGAATGCGCTTCAGCGCTGAGGAATCTGCTGTTCCGGTTGAAGACGCTGAACAAACCCTCCGTCACACTGACCACCGCGTACGCCGCCAGAATCAACATGAGCGGTTCGATGGGAAAGCGATACGTCGGAAAACTGTGCGTCACGTAGTACACAATTGGGAAAATCGTCAGGCTTGACAGATATGGAACCGCAGCAAGCCCCTTCCGGTAGAGAGCCGAAAACATTCCGATCCACGCCAACAAGCTGATCACCAGCCAGGAAGAGCCCTCCGGTTCCGTCCAGAAAAGATGGACGCGCATGAGGCATAGCCGCAGAAAATATGCCGGATGCTGCCGAGCAAACACGTAACCTATATGACCCTTGGCCTGCATGAAGTTGATTTCGCCAAGC
>JAFAGX010000578.1 GCA_019237515.1 Acidobacteriaceae bacterium | reverse complement strand
CGGCCGCCCCCCTGCGAAGCATTCGCGCGATAGCCCGACTGCTGTTGTTCGCTTTTCGATGACCCATCCTGCCAACTGCTGCCTTAATGGAGGCAAATAAGTTGAAACTGATAAGCTAAGGCTGACGCTGAAAGCTGATGGCCGGAACCGCATACGAATCAGCAGTTGCACGCATGTACGCGCTGGGTCACGAACTATCCCAATCGCAGACTCGCAAATTTGATCTGGCCCACATGCGAGTGCTGCTTACCGCTCTGAATAATCCAGAGAAACGTTTCCCAAGCGTACTGATCGCGGGAACTAACGGAAAGGGCTCTACTGCGGCCACGCTAGCGTCGATTCTTATGGCGGCCGGCATCCGAACCGGACTATATACGTCCCCCCATTTGGTACGAATCAATGAGCGCATTCGGATCAACGGCAGCCCCGTCAATGATGATGATTTTGCCTTGTTGCACGATCTGGTGGACCGGACCGCTGAGCGCCTGGTGGAAGAAGGTGACCTGCCTTGGCATCCTAGTTTTTTTGAGATGCTGACGGCAATCGCGTTCGAATACTTCGCCCAAAACAAAGTGAGCCTTGCAGTGTTGGAAGTCGGCATGGGCGGGCGCTTGGATGCGACGAATGTAGTGGAACCCAATCTCAGCGTCATCACCGACATTGCACTCGATCACCAAAAATTCCTGGGGAACACGATCGCGGAGATCGCGCGTGAAAAAGCCGGGATCATCCGGCGCGGTGGGGTTGTGATCACTCTGCCTCAGTTGCCGGAGGCGAATGATGTAATCGGGAGCACCATCGTCGAATGCAACGCGAAAGTTGTAAGTGCTGTGGCGTATGTGCCTCCGGTATCCCCTGCTAGCTCCGACTACTTCAACCCGAAACACGGGGATCTGCGTTCCCGCTACCCAATGCAGGTCATGGCAGAAAAAATCTCAGTTGAAACGCCACTGCTGGGGAGGCATCAGCTACGAAACGTCGCACTTGCAATCGCGGCGGCTGAGGAATTGAGCCAGCAAGGTTTCCATCTCACGGCTGAAGCAATTGAGCGTGGGATCCGAGACACGCACTGGCCGGGGCGGTTCCAGGTTGTGCGCTCGGATGGGAAAGCACCTGAATATGTGTTCGACGTTGCCCACAATCCGGCGGGTGCCTGGGCGCTGCGGTCCACATTGTCAGCCTTCTATAGCGATCGGCCACTCACGTTCATTTTCGGCGCCATGCGCGACAAGGCGATCGCTGAAATAGCAGAAATTTTGTTCCCGCTCGCAGATCGGGTCATCGCCACCCGTGCTGATAACCCGCGATCGGCCACGGCAGGGGAAGTTCGCGAAGCAGCATGCCGGGTTTCGGTCGCCATCCAATCCACCGAAAATGTCTCTGATGCGCTCGCTGAAGCGGAACGGTTAGGCAGCGACTCGGTGGTAGTGATCACCGGTTCAATCTACGTAGTTGGGGAGGCAATGAGCCGGTTGGGGGTGAAGGTTTAAAATTGGTTGAAGTGAATTCATCAGTTGAGGAAACGTCTCCTATCAGATCGCAGCGCGTAAGTTCTCACATTCGGGCTGGCGCTATTCCCGGTGAAGTTCCGCTCGAAGCAAAGAAATACGGCTGGTTAAGCCGCTTGCGTTCTTATTTCTTCTTCGATCCCCTCATCTGGCTGTACACAGTGGTCCTCGGGGTGGTCGCAGTTCCAGTTTCATTCTTTGGGGAAAAAGAACGAATTCTGCATCAGTTCGCGCGCTTCTGGTCGCAACTGATCATGAAGACCATCTGCTCGCCGGTGAAGGTTAGCGGACTGGAAAAAATCGATACCTCCAAGCCGCACGTTTACGCCGTGAATCATGCTTCGGCGCTCGACATTCCCATGCTCTACGTCGACCTGCCATTCCAGTTCCGAATTGTCTTTAAAAAAGAACTGCTTTCGTACCCGGTGATTGGCTGGCACCTGAAACGCTCTGGCCAGGTCTGCATCGATCAGCAGGTGCCTTCCCGCTCGATAGCCAGTATCCGGTCGGCGCTGAGGACTCTCAAAGCGGGAATGCCACTGGTGATTTTTCCTGAAGGTGGACGCACGCCAGACGGGCAAATCAAAGCTTTTCTGCCCGGTGCGTTCTTTCTGGCGATCAAAGCCCAGGTCGATATCGTGCCGGTCGCACTAATCGGCACTTTCGAATTGCTGCCGATGAATACCTATCACATCAAGTGCCGTCCCCTCGAAATGCGAGTGGGGGCTCCGATCTCGACGGTTGGTACTGATTTACGCCACATGGAAGAGCTCTCCGCCAAGGTGCAGAAGGCCCTGGAAGACTTGTACTATCGCTGAAAGATCCTCAGCATAATCACTCGCGTGTGTGGTCATCGCCGCTGACAATTTGTTTACGCTCATTCATAATCTTCAACCGGAGGTAATCATGAAGTTCGGCCTTCTTGTATCGTTATTACTGATTCCTATTCTTATGCAAGCTCAAACCTCTTCTAAGCCAACCGTTGCAGAAGCAGAAGAATTCATGAATCAGGTCGAGGCGCGCCTGAATGAACTCACCGTAAGGGGAGCGCATGCCGACTGGGTATATCAAAACTTCATTACCGAAGACACCCAGGCGTTGTCGGCCGACGCACAGGATCAACTCACAGCCGCTGCCACGGATCTGGTAGATCAAGCGAAGCGTTTTGAGGGGCTTCAGATGCCAGCACCGCTCGCCCGCAAGTTCATGCTGCTGAAGCTGAGCCTGACGGCACCGGCTCCTCACGATCCTGCGCTGCGCAAAGAGATGACGACAATTGCGACTGCTATGAATGGTGAATACGGCAAAGGCAAGTACTGCCGCAAACCAGATGAATGCTTGGATATCACCGCCATCGAAAAGATCATGGGGAACAGTGATGACCCAAATGAATTGAAAGATCTTTGGGTGGGATGGCACAAAGTCGGTGCGCCCATGCGCGAACGCTACGCGAGATTCGTCGCGCTATCGAACCAGGGCGCCCGCGAAATGGGATTCAAGGACGTGGGTGCCATGTGGCGCGCGAATTACGATATGCCTCCCGAGCAGTTCAGTGCTGAGGTGGACCGGCTTTGGCAGCAGGTGCGGCCACTCTACCTGTCGCTTTATACCTTCGTGCGAGCGCGGCTTTCGCAGCACTATGGGGCGAACGTTGTGCCCCCGGATGCCCCGCTGCGGGCCGATCTCTTGGGCAATCCGTGGGCGCAGGAGTGGGGAAACATTTTTCCCGTCCTCGGAATACCATCGAATAGCGCCGGTTACGATTTGACCGAATTACTCAAGGCGAAGAACATAGACCCGAAGGGCATGGTGCATTATGGCGAGAATTTTTATAAATCTCTCGGCTTCGCGCCTCTGCCTGAGACTTTCTGGCAGCGATCTTTGTTTACCAAGCCGCGCGACCGCGATGTGGTTTGCCATGCTAGTGCCTGGGATGTGGACAATAAAGATGACTTGCGGATAAAAATGTGCATTCAGGTCCGCGACGTGGATTTTGTCACCATTCATCACGAACTCGGGCACAACTTTTATCAGCGGGCCTACAAAGATAAGCCCTTCCTTTTCCTGAATGGAGCCAATGACGGCTTCCACGAAGCGATTGGCGACACGATCGCGCTGGCAGTGACGCCCGAATACCTGAAACAAATCGGCTTGTTGGAGAAAGTACCGCCAGCCGAAGCCGACATTCCGCTGTTATTGAAGCAGGCGCTCGATAAAGTGGCATTTCTGCCATTTGGCTTGCTGATTGATCAATGGCGATGGAAAGTCTTTTCAGGCGAGATCACGCCCGCCGATTACAACAAAACATGGTGGGACCTGCGGCTGAAATATCAAGGAGTCGTGCCGCCGGTCGGTCGCAGCGAGGCTGACTTTGATCCCGGCGCTAAGTACCATGTCGCCGCCAACGTGCCGTATATGCGATATTTTCTGGCCCGCATTCTGCAATTCCAGTTCTATCGCGCGATGTGTAAAGAATCGGGTTACACCGGTCCGCTCAATCAGTGCACGTTTTATCAGTCGAAGGCTGCCGGCGCGAAGCTGAACAAGATGCTGGAAATGGGAGCGAGCAAGCCCTGGCCCGATGCGTTAGAGGTCTTGACTGGGCAGCGGCAAATGGATGCGGGCGCGCTGCTCGAATACTTCGCGCCGCTGAAGACATGGCTGGATGAGCAGAACAAAGGGATGAAGGTGGGGTGGTAGTTATTCGATGACGAAATAGACTGCGGAATTTCACTCCGCAGGCCAGGTGAGGACACCTGCCCCTACATGCGCCTGCTTTATACTGAGAACTTCCCATGGCTGAAAATATTCACGTCAAGCTTCCCGACGGGAGCACGAAAGATGTCCCGAAAGGCACGACCGCGATTGAAGTGGCCAAAAGCATTAGCCCGCGGCTAGCGGATGCGGCGTTGGTGGCCAAGACCAATGGCGATCTGATCGACCTTGCGCGCCCGCTGGAAAAAGATACGGATCTTCGCATTCTGACCGAGAAAGATCCTGAGACGCTGCAAGTCTACCGGCATTCATCGGCGCACTTGCTGGCCGCGGCTGTGCTCGAGTTGTTTCCCGAAACCAAGCTCGGCCACGGGCCGGCAACGGAGACCGGATTCTTCTACGATTTCAATCGGCCTACTCCGTTCACTCCGGAAGACCTGGAAAAAATAGAGAAGAAGATGCAGGAACTGGTGCAGCAGAACATTCCCTATGCTCGCGAGTTATTGCCGCGCCAGGAGGGGCTGCAGGAGTTCAAAAAAGAAGGCGACTTCATGAAGTGCCATTTCATCGAGCAGTTCACCAAGCCCGATGAAAAAATCTCGATCTACCGCACTGGGAAATTCACCGATTTCTGCCGTGGCCCTCATATTCCATCAACCGGCAAAATCAAGGCATTCAAGCTGATCAACATCGCCGGCGCTTATTGGCTCGGGGATGAAAAGAATCCGCAGTTGCAACGAATCTATGGCACGTCCTTCTTTTCCAAGAAAGATCTCGACGACTTCCTCCACAAGCAAGAGGAAGCCCGGAAGCGTGATCATCGGGTATTGGGAAAGCAACTCGATTTGTTTTCGATCCAGGAGTTGGCAGGGCCGGGGCTGATTTTCTGGCATCCTAAGGGCGGCATCATTCGCAAACAAATGGAAGACTGGATGCGCGAGCAGTACATCAAGCGCGGCTATTCTCTGGTGTACACGCCACACGTGATGCGGCGGCAACTGTGGATGACTTCCGGCCACGAGGGCTACTACTCGCAGAACATGTTCGACGTCATGGAACTCGATGACGCCGAATATCGTTTGAAGCCCATGAATTGCCCCGGGCACATCCTGATCTACCAGGATTCTCTGAAGTCGTATCGCGACCTGCCGGTGCGGCTGGGTGAATTGGGGACCGTTTATCGTTACGAGCGCTCGGGCGTGATGCATGGGTTGTTGCGCGTACGCGGATTTACCCAGGACGACTCGCACATTTTCTGCACGCCGGAGCAGATTGAAAGTGAGGTCGAAGGTTGTCTCGACTTCGCGCTCGACGTGCTCAGAGATTATGGTTTTGATGATTTTCAGACTGAGCTCTCGACTTGGAATCCGGATGATCAGAAGAACTTCGTCGGCAGCGCAGAGCAATGGAATTCGGCAACTCAGTCGCTGGAAAACGTACTGAAGCGGCGGAAGATTGACTACAAAACCATTCCCGGCGAAGCTGCCTTTTACGGTCCGAAAATCGACATCAAGCTCGTGGATGCAATCGGCCGATTGTGGCAGCTTTCGACCATCCAGGTCGACTTCAACCTGCCGCAGCGGTTTCAGCTGGAATATGTGGCGGAAGATGGTACTCGAAAACAGCCGGTAATGGTGCATCGCGCTCTATACGGCTCGATCGAGAGATTCTTTGGGGTTTTGATCGAGCACTACGCCGGGGCATTTCCGGTGTGGCTCTCGCCGGTGCAGACGGTAGTCATTCCTATTGCCGAACGGCACGTAGAGTACGCGAACAAAGTTGCGGATCAGCTCAAAGCAGCGGGAGTGCGCGTTGAAGTCGATGCGCGCAATGAAAAGATGAACGCGAAGATTCGTGAGCACGCGCTGCAAAAAGTTCCTTTTTTGCTGGTGGTCGGCGACAAAGAAGCCGAATCCGGCAAAGTGAATGTGCGGACTCGCGGAAAAGAAAAGACGGAAGACATGCCCTCCGGCGAGTTCGTAACGAAGATCCAAGAGCTCGTTAGCGAAAGGACCGCAACTCTCAACTAATCACGTAGGGACAGCCGCCCTCGGCTGTCCTGGGTATGAGTAAAGCAGGTAGTATGAGGGCAAGTTGTTCTGCTCTGTCAATCTATCGTGACCAGCCGTGAGCGGTGCCGAGGCAGAAAAGGCCGATCGGCGATCTGGCCATCGAATTTCCGTGCCCATCGCCCAGGAATCGCAGTTCCGCATGATGGGCATCTCCCTTCCGGGGTCAGGCGGTATTCTTCGATAAAGTACCCGTAGCGACGCACCAGCATGTCGCCGCAATCGTGGCAACTTGTGTTTTCGTGGTCGCCGACCATTCCGGGTAAATTCCCCGCATAGATATATTTCAGACCGGCATTCTTGCCAATTTCTGCCGCCCGCAATAGGTCTTCTGGCCGGGTGTCATCGGGATCGTCCATTTTGTAATCTTTGTGGAATGCCGTCACATGCCACGGAATGTAAGGCGATATGTTGGCCAAAAAATCGGTGAGACTCCGCAGTTCATCGTCTGAATCGTTGAATCCCGGTATCAGCAGCGTGACGATTTCTAGCCAAATATCCATGTCATGCAGGCGGCGAATGGTGTCGAGAATGGGACCGATCCGGCCACCGAGTTCGTGATAATGGCGGTCGCTGAAGCTCTTGAGATCTACCTTGTAGAGATCAATCCAAGGGCGGAGATATTCCAGCACTTGCGGCGTGCCGTTTCCATTGGAAACGAACCCCGTCATCAACCCGGCGGCTTTGGCTTCTTTAAAGACTGCAACCGCCCACTCGCTGGTGATTAGCGGCTCGTTATACGTGCTCACAAGAACCTTCGCGCCTTGGCGAAGAGCATCTTGAACCAATGCTTCAGGAGATGCTCCGAGCGGAGCCGAAATAGCGCTCGGATCACGGAGGGCTTGCGAGGTCACCCAGTTCTGGCAATACGAGCAGTGCAGGTCGCATCCCAGCATGCCAAAGCTGTAAGCCAAAGCCCCGGGATATGCGTGAAAGAATGGTTTTTTTTCTATCGGATCACACTGCACTCCGCCGACATAACCCCACGGAACGTATAACGTGCCGCCGCGATTGTAACGAACTTTGCAGACCCCGGGCTGGCCATCCGGAATAGGACAGCAGTGGCCGCAGGCATAGCAGCGAACTCGATTTCGGTCCTCAAGTCTCTCGTATAGATCGCCTTCACGGACCTGCTCATAAATGACGTCTTTGAGCGTCGGCAAACAACACCTCTGCTAATAGTCTAACGCCGGATCGGATTGGCCGGCTCAGTCAGCAAGAAAAGCTAGCGGATTTCCGGCGAGGGCTTGCCGGTCATCTGATGTTGTTTGAACCACTCATTGGCCTGCTTTTGCGCAGCAACGATCTGCGCCCGGGTGAGGCGCGAGGCCAGGAGAGCTACTCGAGACCTGCTGGCCTCATCCCCCCCAGCCTCTGCCAGAAAAGACCAGAAATAGGCCCGCATCAGGTCGGGAGCTACACCTCGGCCTGCCCAGTAATAGGCGCCGAGCGTGGCTTGAGCAGCAACTTGACCTTGCTCGGCGGCTTTGGTAAACCACCGGACCGCCTGCGCGTAATCCTGCGGAACTTCTTCGCCGGTAGCATATCGCGCCCCGATAGCGAACTCTGCCGTCGGATCGCCTTGATCGGCCAGGTGGCGTAGGGCTGGAAGGCTATCAGGCACGGTCGCCGCGGTGGCAGAAGATCCCGGAAGAGTTGTCGACGGTGTAGAGGGCACGCTTTCCTGGGAACTTCTATTGCCCGAGGTCATTATGACCCAGAGAGCGACTACTAACACGGTAAGACCCGCGATGAAGAGCAGCAGATTGCGGGACCGATAAAAACGCTTGAGAGAGACGGGCGAACCTTCTTCGGCGACAAACTCATCGGTTACCGATGCCGGGCTCGCATCCGCCTGTTCTTCTACAGAGCCCGCACGATGTACAGCTTCTGCGGTAATTTCCGCTAGGCGCGAAAGCACAAGATCGGCGTCCGCGCTAAAAGCATTAGGTTCGGATGAAAAAACCTCCAGCAGCCCAATAATCGAAACGTCCCATCGAACTGGGGTAGCGATCATGGACCGAATGCCCAGGTAGCGGCAACTCTCACGATCCACGCGGATGTCACTTTCAGAATCATCGCAGCGAAGCAACAAACCAGTTCGGACACATTCGCCCGAAAAGCCTGACCCGACTTTGAGATGTGCACCGACGGAAGGTGCCGACGGGCCAAAAGTTGCGCGGCACACCATATCTTCGCCTTCCGTGAGCGCCAGCGCAGCGCTGCCCGCCCGCGTGAACGCTTGGGCCCTGCGAGAAATTAGATACAAAGCTGCGTCCAGATCGGTTCCCAGCGCTTCAATTTCGCGCTTCACCGCTTCGAGCCCGGTGAGCAGCGCAGTGTGATCCGCGGCACTTGATGTTTCAAAATGCTGGGGGATCGCGGCAGTTGCCGCCTCAGGAGAAGTCTGGGCAGTCTGGCTGCTTTCCGAGACTTCGGCCGCGTGGTGAACCCAGCCGGCCACCGCGTTGGCGAAGAGCCACTTCTTGAGTTCGAAACTCAGATGACGAGGCATGCCAGCGAACGCTATGCCCACTCGGCCCGATGAACCTGCCCATACGACCTTTCCGTCGGTGCGAATTTTCGTATTGGTTTCCGGAAGATCGAGAACGAAAGTTGTGCGCTCGTCCACCTTTAGTGGCGACGAGGTCTGGATGGCCATGCCGTCTTCGCTAAGGTTAACAATCTCGCTCAGATCGAGGGCAGTATCGGTTTCCCCAAGCGTCACGTAGGCGGGAAGCTGTATCTTATGTCGCACGCGGCGGCGGCGATCAGGCCGAACTGGCGGCTGCAGACCGATTTCGGTCGCATTGGTGCCAAGAGACTGCATCGGGACGATTTGCTCCATCTTAACTCACGAACTAAGTAGGTGGCAGCAGCAGGCAACCAGAAGGACAACAACCGGGAAGCTAGCGCGCGTTTGCGCCTCGAAGATTGGAAAGCCGTGCAATAGCGGCAACCATCATGCTGGAAAGTAACTGCTTGGTAGCGACATCGCGTTGATCGAAGGCATAAGGAGCAGCAGACAAGACCTCAAAAACCCCCAGAGTTCGTCGGAAATGGCGCAGGGGAGCGGCGAGTATTGACCGTACTCCCAACCGGTGACAACTCGCCAGGTCGACCCTGGGATTTCGTTCCGCGTCGTGACACAACACGACTTCGCCGGTCCGAACGCAATCGGCGGAAATGCCGGACTCGGTCTGCAATCGAACTCCCAGATCAGGGGCAGTCCGGCCAGCGCGGGCACGGCAGACGATCTCATCGCCATGACGCAGGGCAATGGCCGCGCCGGTCGCTCCGGTCAGAACCTGAGCACGCTCCGTGATCACGCTGATGGCAGGTTCCAGGTCAATATTCGCAGAAGGCAGTTCCTTTCCTACCCGTGCCTGAGCAAAGCTTGGCGCCGGCTGCGAGCCAAGCGCCCGAGCATGATGGCGCGACGGCGCCAAGGCGCTGAACGATGCTGGTGCGCGGTCATCAGATGCCGCTGATGGAACTGTTTGCAGTAATTCGCGTACCAGTCGATCGAGTTCGGCATCGGCAATGAGGTGAGCGGTTTGTTGCCCGCGCAGCGAGCCACCCAGAATCCGGGAGAGGCTCAGGACTGCCCTGCTGCCGCATCGCAAGCAAGACGGTGTCGTGTTCTTGCTGATCATTTCGCATTCCACGCAGAAGACGGCGGTCTGCAGTTCGATGAAGCTGATGTCTTGCCCGGTAAGCTTTTCTGCCATGATTTTCTGCGTTGGGAAGCAGTCAAAATAAATGCCGCAACTCGAACCTGAAAGTGACGCCGTTGGTTCAAAGCTGTGGATAATAGCAGGTTCCACTTTGTGCGAAAAGTAGCGAAGTTCGGTTGCGTCAGTTTCAAATCTGTTGACATGAGAGTCGTGACAAAGTGAATCATCCGCTGTGGCAATGGATTCTGTACTTCTTACTTCTGGCAGCGTTGTTTCCGGCAGTTCGCGATGGTTTCGATGGGAGCATCCCCATGTCGAGAACCAGCCGGTTAGTTCGCATTGTGGGTGGGTCGATATGGGCCTGGACTTCTATTTTTGGCATGCTCGTGGCCTTACTAGGCCGAAAGTGAGATCTTGCTGCGGTGTCAGGTAGATTGCAAATTTGGGCGACAACTGACTTGACTCAGCCACAGTCCCAAGGTCGTCCCGAAACTCGGCGCTTTTCAGCCGAGTGAGGGATCTCGCGCGCGGCTGCGTCGCATTCAGTATGCTCCACGCCAGATCACTCGGCCTGCTTGAAAATGCGCAGGCTCTCGGGATGACGCCAGGGGTGGATGCGTCGCGTACCTTGGAGCCAGATTTGGGACGTTCACATCAGTTCGGCCTGAATCTGTCGGCGATTGGTTTTCATCGATTATCCTAGAGGAGTATGGCGAACCCCCTAAAAAGCCCCACAGCCAGTGCAACGCAAATATTGGACACCGCCAACAACGAGCGCGAGCACATCTTTGATGTCTTTCGGCAATGGGGATACCTTCAGGCAGACCTTGATCCCCTGGGATTCTTGCAGCCGGTGCCAATGCCAGAGCTGCAGATCCAGAGTGAGTTTGCGCGAGAAGCTCGCCAGGCATACTGCGGAACCATCGGTGTCGAATTCATGCATATTGCTGACACAGAGCGGCGGCGTTGGATTCAGGACCGAATGGAGGGTCCGCAATCGCCCGTGGACCAGGAAGCCGCCCTCGACCAATTAATGCGCGCCGAACTCTTCGAACTGGTTCTGCAACAGCGTTATCTCGGCACGAAACGGTTTTCATTGGAAGGCACAACTGCCCTGATTCCGCTTGTCGATGAAATCTTGGAAGTGACCGCGCAACAAGGTGGAACTGAGTTGGTGATGGGAATGAGCCATCGGGGTAGGTTAAACGTTATTGTTCAGGTTGCGAGACGCGCTCCGGAAGAAGTTTTTGCCAATTTTGAAGATGTGGATCCGCGCAGCGTGCTCGGCAGCGGGGACGTGAAGTATCACATGGGCGCAACCGGAGAATACATTACGCGGACCGGTGCGACGATCCACATCCACCTGGTTTCAAATCCCAGCCATCTTGAAGCGGTGGATCCCGTAACTGTCGGGCGCACACGGGCGAAACAAGATCGTGCCGGTGAATCGGGCAAATCGAAATATTTGCCGTTGCTGGTGCATGGTGATGCCGCATTTGCCGGACAAGGCATTGTTGCCGAAACACTCAATTTTGCCGACCTTCCTGGCTATACCGTGGGTGGGACCATCCACATTCTGGCGAACAATCTCATCGGATTTACAACCACCCCTGGAGAGGAACATTCGTCGCGGTTTTCTGCTCAGATCGCGCGACGGCAGTCGATCCCAATATTCCATGTGAACTCGGAAGATGTTGATGCGGTCATCCGGGTCGGACGAATGGCCACAGAATACCGCTATCAGTTTGGGACCGACGTTGTTATTGACGTGATTGGCTATCGTCGCCACGGCCATAGCGAAGTAGATGACCCCACGATCACGCAGCCATTGCGTTACAAGGCAATTAAGGACCATCCGCCCTTATGGGAGATCTATGCCGAGGACATTGGCGCTGAAGACGCGCAGGCACGAGCTAAGGCGATCCGCGAAGAATACGAAAGCGCGCAACAAAAAGCCGGGGAACTTACCAAAAAA
>JAFAGX010000200.1 GCA_019237515.1 Acidobacteriaceae bacterium | reverse complement strand
ACGACACCGCACTATTCAAGAACCAGTGGCAGCTCAAGACTGCATCGCAGGAAGACTACGTTCGCCTCGTCGAGCAGAAATTTCGCCCGATCAAGAAACAACTCGAAGAAGAACTGATCGCCAGCGGCTTATTTGAGCCCAAGGCGGTGTACGGCTATTTTCCCGCCCAGAGCGATGGGAACGATGTCATCGTGTACAACCCGAACTCGTGTGGGGACGGGCGCCCTCGCCCGTCCGGGCGGAGCGAGGCTCCGCAAAACGAACTCCTCCGTTTCACCTTCCCTCGCCAGAAAGAAGGCCGCAAGCTCTGCATCTCAGATTTCTTTGCCCCAAAGAGTTCGGGCAAGATGGACGTAATCGGTCTCTCGTTGGTCACCATCGGCGCCAAAGCATCACAGGAGACTCAACGACTGTTCGAGGCTGGGGAGTACACGAAATATCTTTATCTGCACGGCCTCAGTGTGGAAACCGCGGAAGCGCTCGCCGAGTATCTCCACAAGAAAATTCGTGAGGACTTGGGCATAGCAGGAGAGGATTCGCCACACATTCGCGATCTCTTCCATCAGAAATATCGCGGTTCGCGTTATTCGTTTGGATATCCGGCGTGTCCTAACCTCGAAGATCAAACCAAGTTATTTGCGCTGCTGCATCCCGAAGAAAACGTCGGCGTGCGGTTGACCTCAGGATTTTTGCTCGAACCGGAACAATCAACCTCCGCCATCGTGGTGCATCACCCCAGCGCCAAATATTTTGTGGTCTGAAACTGGCCTGTTCTCGCACGGCGTCACAACTCACTTAACAGAAAGGAAATTGCAATGCGTGTGCTCGGTTATACCTGGGCTGGCGTACGAACCGCCGATCTGAAAACCACAGCCCATTTTTTCGCCAACGTCATGGGTATGTCCCTCATTCGCGAGGGTAAGGCCTTGGTGCAGTTTGAGCTGCCGTCGGGACAGATATTCGAGGTATTCGGTTCGGAGAATCGTTATTACCGGCTCCACGCTTGCCCAGTTCTGGCTTTTCAAGTGGAGGACGTGCGTGCTGCCAGAGGCGAGTTGGAGTCGCTCGGAGTCGAGTTCGTTACAGACATCGAGATTTACGGAGTGGAGATTTGGACTTATTTTCGCGGACCCGACGGCTACCTGTACGAGCTTTGGCAAACAGACCGCTCTTTTACCGCCGCTAAGCAAGCAATCTAGTGGTCGGGGCATGCCAATCAGCGCAAGTGGAGCACCATCAGATCTTCATCCACGTATTTATCCCCTAGCTTAATCGCGTGAGGTTCGCGGCCATAGACCTGAAACCCTAAAGACTCATATACCCGTTTTGCGGGCTTCTGTCCGACCGCCACCGCCAGCAGCAAATGCTCGACTTCGGATCTGCCGCGAACCCGATCAATCAGCTCCGAGAGAATACGACGCGCAACTCCCTTGCGGCGCCACTCCTTCGTGACATACACGCCCCAGACATGCCCCTTGTGTCGGGATTTAAGCCCTTCCTGCTGGTAAAAACCGGCCATCCCGACTAACTGACCATCTACCATTGCCCCTAGAACAAAATTCCCGCCCTCCGAACCAGAACCCAAACGTCGCATTATCATGTCGAGAGTCATCGATCGATGCTCTTCGGCAGACGCGCCAAATGCCTCCGGTTCCTGTTGCAGAGCCTCAAGCCGCAGACGAGAAAACTGGACGGCATCCGCACCATCCAGCATGCGTATTTTCATTTCAGACGTTTGCGGATGCGCAGGGCGAACTTCCTTCGGCGAGGGCATGTTACTTGTTATTCTACGTGACTAGTAGTCCAGGATTTGGGTCGGTCCTTTTTGCGATGAAACCTCTATTGCTTCGCATGCTTGTGATCGCTGTTGTCACGCTCGGTGTGATTTATGCAGGCGACTACATTTCACTGCGCTATCGAATCCCGGGAAACCGCAGTCAGTCTGGAACGGTGAATGTGCGCGAGATGTATGCCATCCATGAGAAGAACAATAAGACCGAGTATCAGTTTACTCCGCCACAAGATCAGAGTTGCGTTCACTCGCTATTTCCCCACTTCGGCCAAATGCCCTGCTGGTACTTGCAACGGCACACGCAACAACGAATTGATATCTAACAGGCAACATTCGGGCCAAGAACCGATACGCTGAAGTGTAGTCGAGCGCTCCGCAACTACAAGAAATGGAATTTCCATTCCGTAAAGCGGAGGTTTGTCACCAAGCCTTCCATCGCCGCGCGAAAATCACATTTTATAGGCCAGAAGCAATCGTCATTAGCCGGTTCAAACCTGCTGCAGCGATGGGCCTTATCAAAAAGCGATCACGCATCTGCGTGACTGGTATCACAAACCGCTCTTCGCTGGAAGGGCACTTGCCTTTACCACTCCTGGTTGGAATTCTCCGATCTCGCAGGTGTATCGGAAAGTGACGCAGCGTGTGCGACCTCGTCGTTTGGCACGGAGACGATGCAAACAAAGTTTGCACATCACCAAAACTCGTGATTGCAAGCACTGCGTTCTGTGTTCAACCACGGATATATAGGTAGTGCCGGATACGTGTCCTTCGCCTATCCAGCAGCCATTTACCAGGTTTCGGCTCGCCGGGTTCTTAACCCGGTAATCAGCTGGCTTTTTAGTTGCCAGAATTCTCAGAGCAGACCAACGCAGAAGAAGTAGAAGGTCAGAAGCTCATTGCAATTGAGTTCATCACGTCTAGAAGGAGATCGGTATGACGAAACGATTCAAACTGTTTTTCTTCCTATTACTCTGTTTAGGAATGGTTGTTGCCCTCACGGTATCGATGTCAGCGCAGACCATCATTTCGGGTGACATCACGGGAACGGTAATCGATCCCTCTGGTGCGTATGTAGTAAACGCTACAGTCACCCTGAACAGCCAGGAATCGGGCGCAAGCCAGAGCGACAAGACCAATGCAAGTGGCGCGTTCCGCTTTCCCCTGTTACGTCCCGGAAGCTACAGAATAGAAGTAGAAGCTCCCGGATTTGCAAAGTACACCGCGACAACGGCCGCTGTGGTCGGCCAGGTAGTGTCCATTCCGGTCAAATTGACGGTCGGTGCCGCCGCCCAATCCGTGGAAGTAACCGGCATTGCACCGCTGCTGCAAACAGAGAGTGCCAATCTGTCGACTACCTACACACCAGTCGAAATTGAATCTATTCCTAATCCGGGCGGCGATTTAACCAATTTTGCTCTTGCCGCACCCGGCATTGTGTTGAGTACCGGTGGCGGTTACGGAAATTTCACGGCATACGGTATGCCGGGTACTTCGAACCTTTACACGATCAATGGCGGGGATATGAACGACCCCTACAAC
This sequence comes from Acidobacteriaceae bacterium, assembly GCA_019237515.1. The sequence goes on along the minus strand of JAFAGX010000200.1, from coordinate 3,653 downwards.
AACCTGAACAACTCAGGCTCCAGCAACAACATGCTCGGCTCCAATGAGGTCCAGGAGGTTGCCATTGTTCACAACGGATACACCGGCCAATATGGACGTGCGGCCTCGGTGAACATGAACTTCACTACGAAATCGGGTACCAACCAATTCCACGGAAATGCCAAGTGGGATTGGAACGGGCGCTATTTGAACGCCAATGACTGGTTCAACAATGACACTGCTACGCCGCGTCCCTTCGCCAACAGCAACATGTGGGGAGCCTCCTTCGGCGGACCGATCGTGAAGAACAAGCTCTTCTTCTTCGCCGACTCCGAAGGAATGCGGTATGTGCTGCCCAGCGGTGGTTTCCCTGTCTACATTCCTACCACCGCCTTCGCCAATGCCGTAACGGCCAATATTCTATCCACTCAGCCGAATGAAGCGGCACTCTATCAGAAGATGTTTCAGCTTTATGCGGGTGCCCCGGGCAGCACGGGGGCTACCTCCGTCACCGGCGACGGCGGTTGCGGTGATCTAAGTGGCACGAGCGTAAGCGGCGTACTCTTCGGTACCGGGGGGACACCGTGCACCAAGACCTTCCGCACCCAGACTAACAACCTGAACATCGAACGTTTGATGGGATTCAGGGGCGACTACAATATTTCCGACAAAGACCGCTTGAGCGCACGCTACTGGCAGGATCGTGGCACCCAGGCGACCTTCACCGACCCGATCAACAGCGCATTTAACGCAATCAGTGTTCAGCCCCAGGATGCCGGGCAGATAACTGAGACACATATTTTCAATCCGAAGCTGATCAACCAATTTATCGTCGGAGGCTTCTCGTATGGCGCAGTTTTTGGTCCTACCGACATCCAGGCGTCCGAGTCCGTGTTCCCCACCGAGGTTGGAGGCAATCACCTCGGCGGGAACAATTGTCGAACTTGGGACGGCTTACTCACTTGCATGGGCGGCGAGTTCAGCCGATACCCGAATGGCCGCAACGTGGGCCAATATCAAGTCGTAGATGACCTCTCCTATACCGTAGGTAATCACGATTTGAAGTTCGGAACCAACTACCGGCGCGTCAACTTCTCTGACTTCCGGCCGGGCCAGAACCAAACCGGTCTTTTCAATGTATACAGCATGACGGATTTTGCCGATGGAACTCTTGTGAATGGCAGCAACGTCACGCAGCAGTTTGCCTCGGCCACCGGCTACGTGCGTCCACACTATCACTTCAACAACTATAGCCTCGGCTTGTATGCCCAGGATGAATGGCGCACGACCGCTCACCTAAAGCTGACCGCGTCTCTTCGGTTCGATAGAAACAGCAACATAACGTGCAATCAGAATTGTTTTTCTGAATTCAATAACGGTTTTGAGGCTATCGACCACAGTGTTACCACTGCCTACAATCAGTCGATCCTCAGTGGGCAGAGCAAGCTCTTCAACAACCTGCAGAGCTTGGTTTGGGAACCGCGCCTCGGATTTGCCTACTCGCGAAGCAATACCGTCATTCGCGGCGGAGCAGGCGTGTTCAGCGATCTGTATCCGGCTCAAGTTGCAGACTTAATGATTCCTAACGCGCCTACCGTTTCAGTTTTCCTCATCGACTCCGGCTCCGTTTTTGGAACAGGCGGCGCATACGAAGCAGCGGCAGCGGCCAATACCGCGTTTCACAATGCTTTTAACAATGGTGGAACGTATGGCAGTATTAAAGCCCTGCTCCCAACCTTCCAGGGACCCAATTATTACAGCGTGGTCCACAATTTCAATAACCCCAAGTATGTGGAGTGGAACCTCGAGGTGCAGCAGTCGTTTGGCAGCAAGACGATGGCTAGCCTCGGCTACGTGGGCAATCACGGCATGGATTTGATCGTTCAGCAGAACGGGATCAATGCTTACTGTAAAACTTGCCCGTTTGGCGATCTTCCCTCATCAGCCCCGGACGCTCGTTTCCGCCGGGTTCGTGAACTTACTAACAATGGAATTTCCAACTACGACGGGGTGACAGCAACCTTTACGCGCCGGATGACCAAGGGCCTCCAAGGTTCGCTGAACTATACCTGGAGTCATGCCTTGGATGACATTTCCAATGGCGGCATCGACGGGTACAGCTATCAGACCGCTGGAGAATCCTTCTTGTACCAGATCGATCCGTATAATCTCCGTCGCTTCAACTATGGCAATGCTGATTATGACTTTCGGCAAAACTTTTCGGCCAGCTACCTATACGAGGTACCGTATAAGCCTACAAACAACCGTTTCCTCAACCAGCTTCTCAGCGGATGGTCGACTTCCGGTGTGATCTACAAGCGCACCGCGCAGCCGTACAGCGTTATTGACAGCGGTCTCACCAACACTGTGACAGGGAACAACTCGGGTGGTTATGTCATGCCATATTTCCTGGGTGGCTCGCTCCCGAATTGCCAGGTAAACACTGGCGCCACGCCGTTTCAATGTCTTGCGTTGGATGGCTCGCAGTTTACCGAGACCGGGCAGAACACCTTCGGCAACGTGACACGCAACCACTTCCGCGGACCGGGATACTTCAACATGGATATGACCATTAAGAAAAACTTCCGGATCACCGAGAGTGGGTTCATGTTGACCATGGGTGCCAATGCCTACAACGTGCTAAACCATCCACGTTTTGCTAACCCGGATAACGACTATGCAGATGTTGGATCTACCTTCGGCCAGGTGCTGAACTCCGTAACACCGGCCAGCAGCCCCTATGGAAACTTCCAGGGTTCTGCGGTTTCGGGGCGCGTGCTTCAGTTGGAACTGGAAGTTAAGTTCTAGCTGCGCATCGTTCTTGGTATAGGCGGCCCGAGCGGGCCGCCTTTTTTTGGTGGGGCGAGGCGATGCCGAGTTCGGCGGTAAGTGTTAGCAGGATCTTCCCTTGTATCAATTTTCCGGAAGATACGGTAGTGGCGCAGTTTGAAACTTCCGTTTAGTGCGTCATCCCGAAGCCCCGGGTTTTTTACCAGCGGGCGAGGAATCTGGCGCGGAGCCTCTGGGCAGCCCACGCGAGATCCTTCGCTCCGCCTGATAGGCGGCTTCGCTCAGGATGACTGCCGCTGGGCGAGAATTCGAATTGAGCCACTACTGAAGATACCTATGAAAGAATGCGATGGTTCGCTTCCAGGCATCCTGGGCGGCGGCAGGATCGCCGTCCGGTCCGTCAAATCCGTGCTCCTGATGAGGATAGATCTTTTTCTCATAAGGAGCGTGTTGTTCCTGGAGCACACGCTCGAGTTTGCGCGCCTCCTCCACGGATACAACAGAATCCGCTTCTCCATGGAGGATCAACGTTGCAGGCATACGTTGCGCTGGGCCGAGAAACAGACTCGTGCCACCGTAGTACTCGCATACAGCTTTCACCCGTGAGTCTTGCGAAGATTCCCAGAGAGCAAGAAACGCGCCTAGCGAAAATCCCAACAATCCGACGCGGTGGCGATCGACTTGCCCGTCTTTGCTGATATAGGTGATGCCATCCTGCAGTGCCCTCGTCCAGCGCTGGAAGTCATCGCGGCTGACCGGCAGCTTCCCCGCGGTGGCTGAATCCGTGGCATCGAAGTAGTGGATCAGGAAAGCAAGGTAGCCGTTGTTGGCAAGATGGCGCGCATTATTACTGAACGCGTCGCCACGCACGGTCAGTCCCTGGG
>JAFAGX010000572.1 GCA_019237515.1 Acidobacteriaceae bacterium | reverse complement strand
CGCGCCCTTCGACGCCCGTGTCACCAATCTCACGATTTCCGAAGGCGCCTACGCCCACGTTGGTCAGCAGGTGTTCACTCTCATTGACTCTCGCATCTGGTGGGCGATTGGCAACTTCCGTGAAGGCCAGCTTCAACACATCGCGCCTGGCATGCCAGCCGATGTTTACATCATGTCAAAACCGACGGAAAGATTCTCAGGCGTGGTCGACAGCATCGGGTTCGGAGTCACGCCCGATCCCGACCTCATCGGCACTCTCCAACCCGGCCTACCCGACCTGCAGCGTACTCTCAACTGGGTCCATCTGGCGTCACGATATCCGGTGCGAATACGCGTCGAGAATCCTCCTCCAAATCTGTTTCGCGTCGGTGAATCGGCCGTGGTCACCATTCGTGGGAACTGACTATGGCGACCACGGTGCAAACTCTCCCTCCGCGGCCTTTGCCCGTTGCCTGGCTGTGGGATTTTCTGAAGAGCGAGCTCGCCCCATATCCCGGCCGAATCGAAGTCGTTGCGCGCATGGTGTTGGCGGCAACGCTGATCATGCTCATCTGCATGACCTTCCGGATTCCGCAAGCGTTTCAAGGCGCGATTTATTCGCTCCTGATCACGCGGGAAAGCCCCCGGGGGACGCTGCAGTCCTCGGGGCTCATTTTTGTTTTTTTTGTTCTCGGCACGATTTATGTACTGGTTTCTGTAAGCTTCTTCATCAGCTATCCCAGCCTCCACTTTCTCTGGGTTGTGGCTTCGTTTTTCCTGGCATTTTACGTGCTTAGAGTGGTCAACAATTATGCGGTGGCGGCTACATTCTCCGTGGTCATCTCGGTGGCTATTCCCCTGTGGGATCGCAATGTGCCCGCGGAAACCAATGTCGAAGATACGCTTTGGCTGCTCTTGGCTTCAGTGCTCGGAATTGCGCTCACGGTCGCGGTGGAACTGGTATTCGTGCGCTCCAAGCCGGGCGACGAGATTGTTCTGCCACTAGCCGAGCGGTTGAGCGCGGTCGAGCATTTGCTCCTTTCCTATGCGCAGAGTCGCCGCGCCGCGCCCGCGGCAGTAAAAGACCTTATCAGGCTGGATATATTGGGAACATCCCGGTTACGGCGTGTTTTGGGGCGTTCCGACTATTCTTTTCACTACCGGTCGCAGATGAACGGGGCTGTCGCTCTCATCGGCAGGCTCGTCAACATTGTCGCTGCCCAGAGTCAGCTCAGCTTCGAGCCTACCGTCAGAGATCAGCAGCAATTGCAGGATCTGGCCGCCGCGATCGCTCGCATTCGTGCGAGCCTTTTGAACCGGCAGATTCCCGCGCAGGTTCAGTTCGATCTCGATGTTGAAACTGCGCGGCATGTTCCTTTCCTCCGCGAAATAAACACAGTCGTGTCCCTGATTCCTATGGCATTCGTCGCCTCGAACTCAATAGAAACATACGCGACTCCGGACGACACAGCGTCACCTGCGCTCATGGCGCCCGACGCGTTCGCGAATCCTGAACATCTTTGGTTTGCGCTCCGAGGCTGTCTGGCTGCGAGCGCCTGTTACATCATCTATAACGCCATCGCCTGGCCCGGCATCAGCACGGCCGTCACTACCTGCTTCTTTACCGCCCTTTCCACGATTGGCTCTTCTCGACAGAAGCAGATCCTGCGCGTCGGTGGCGCCCTGGTTGGCGGTTTCCTTATTGGTATGGGCGCGCAGATTTTCATCCTGCCCTACCTCGATTCGATTGCTGGGTTTACTGTTCTGTTTATTGCCGTTACTGCGCTCGCCTCCTGGATCCTCACCTCCAGCCCTCGTCTGGCCTACTTCGGATTGCAGCTCGCGTTGGCTTTTTACCTCATTAATTTGCAGGAGTTTCGGATTCAAACCTCGCTCGCCGTCGCACGGGATCGCGTCGTCGGCGTGCTGCTCGGACTCTCCATGATGTGGCTTGTCTTTGATCAGATCGGGGGCGCTCCGGGAGCCGTAAAAATGAGGAAGACCTTTATCTCCGGCTTGCGATTGCTGGCCCAATTCGCACGAGAGCCGCTTTCTACCGACCGGCGGGTGGCCGAGGCAAGAAACCTTTCCCTCCGCGAGACCATTGCCGGCAACTTTGACCAGGTGAGGGCCCTGGCTGACGGTGTCGTGTTCGAATTTGGCAGTAACCGGCAACACGATCTGGTCCAGCGCAGCGAAGTTCTGCGCTGGCAGCCGCAAGTGCGCATCCTCTTCATCAACCGCGTTGCCTTGTGGAGATATCGCGCCAAAGAGCCCGGCTTTGAATTGCCGGCGGCGATCGTGGCGGCGCAGCAGGACGTCGATAACCATCTAGCGGCTGCGCTCGACGCCATGGCTGCCAAACTGGATGGAAAACCGCCGCACGAAGACACAATCCCTGCGACTTTGCTTGAACATCTGGATCACGCAGTCGAGGCCTCTATCTCGAAAGAATCCGACGAAGTGCTCGCTGCCCGCCTGCAGACATTTCTTTCCTTGTGCCGCAAAACGAAAAGCCTCACAGCCGCTCTGCAAGGCGAGATTTTGATGGCCGACACCGGTGTTTAAATCCACATCACATGCCTTTTGTGGACCCACCGCTTCCGGTTACTCGAACTGCAGCATCACGATCTCAGGATTTGATTCCAGCCGCAGGAGTGTGCCCGGAAATCGTCATGCTACCTTCGGTTGGGCGCCAAGTTCTCCCGTCAGGTATTGCGCGTGTCCGTTTCCGAAGGACCAATCTTCGTCCGTGTTCGTGACTATGGACACTACGACGTCAGACGGCGCCAGGCCGCATTTCGCTTCCAACTCGCGCACCAGCAGCTTGTAAAAGCTCTCCTTCGCCTCCCGCGGGTGCGGCCTTGTCGTGAGCAGGATGATGACGCAGTTGCGCGTCCGCGTGATGCCGAGTCCTGTGTCCTCCACGATGAAGTGCGACGGCGCATGTTCGTAAACGATTTGGTACCGGTCACGCACGGGAACCTTGAACGCCGCGAGCACGGTGCGATGGACGGCGTCCAGCAGCGTCTTGATCTCGTCAGGAGTGCGGCCCTCGATCATGTCGACTCGAATGAGTGGCATATGCGTCTTCCTCCAAACCTAAAAACTCTTGTTACGCGAATCCGGTTGAACCGGGCGCGACAGAGCGATGAGACCTGAAACGCTTGGATAAAACAAGTGAACGATGGTATCGGAGATACTTTGGTATCGCCGATACCATCGGGTGATTGTTCCGTCCTCATTCTTCCGCTTTGATAACGGTATCCTGCGGACTCAATGACCTCTGCGTCGACTTTGAAGATAACCATCGCGGGTCAATCACAATCCGAAGGCGTCGTTTACGGCAGAACGTGACTAGAGTACGCAAAACAAGCCTTGACTAATGCCAAGCGAATCGCAATGAGCATAGATACATTCTGAATGTAAGAATGAGGAGACGAATGATGAATAACACGCTAAGACAGGATCAAAACTCGGTCGTTGCAGTTTTCAGCCAGCACTCCACAGCAGAAAATGCCATCAAGGAATTGCAGGGTGGTGGGTTTGACATCAAGAAGCTGGCCGTTGTCGGCCGCGACTATCAAACGGAATCGGATGTCGTCGGTTTCTATAACACAGGCGACAGGATGAAATACTGGGGCAAATGGGGCGCATTTTGGGGCGGGCTCTGGGGTCTGCTCTTAGGGGCGGCATTCTTAATTATCCCAGGCATCGGGCCCGTGGTTGCCGCCGGCTCCATTGTCGACGGAATCATCGCGGCCCTGGAGGGAGCAATCGTTGTGGGAGGGCTCAGTGCCCTTGGTGCAGGGCTTTTCAGCATCGGCATTCCTAAAAACAGCGTCGTAAAGTACGAGACGTCGTTAAAAGCCGGCAAGTTCGTTCTTGTCGCACATGGCACCGCCGAGGAAGTAGCGAAAGCCCGCGACATGTTGAAGACTTCTGGCGCGGAGCAAATCGACAGCTACCAGCCCTCCACCGAAGCGGCGGCGCGCGTGGCGTGAGTTGGCTGATGTCATTGAGGGAGTGGCTTGCAAATTGCTCCCTTCGCCTGCTCTAGTGGCCTTATTAGAGAGGCC
>JAFAGX010000676.1 GCA_019237515.1 Acidobacteriaceae bacterium | reverse complement strand
CGGTGTTGGACGGGGCCGCTCATCCACGCGGCTTGATAGCGGTTCTCATACTCCCGCCACCGATCCTTCGAGGAAACATCGGATTCCTCGTACGGTGGAAAACTTTCGATTTGTTTTTTGTCCAGATCGACGGCGAAGTCATCTTTGTGCCGTGCGGTTTGACGCAGTTGCTGCGGGGGGACCAGGAACTTCTTGGAGGAAAGCCACCCACCGGTATCGATCACAACGTAGCGAATTTCACCATTGCTGTGATCAAAAATGACGTCATCAATCTTTCCCAGCTTTTCATCGTTCCGGCCATAAACCGTCGTACCGCGGATGTCTTCAGCGGCGGCTTGAGAATCGGAGAAATGGAACTCCCGCAGAGTACCAAAATGTGCCATGAGCGGCTCCTTTTTATGAATAGCAGCTATTCGTTCAGCTGCGAAATCGACCTCGTATATCGCCGCTTTAGATGACGGCTTGGCAATCCACAGCTACTACAGTGAAAACCTGTTAATGCTCAAGGTGCACACGCAAAGCAACTTAAGGTGATTCGTCTATAATCACGAAAGGCATTCTCCTAACCAAATGCATTTGTCCTTATTGTTTACAGTCCTGGTGGGCGGCGAAATTGTCGACCTCGTGGGAGAGACCGGCGCTGTCGCCAAGGTCGTGCTTCTCGTCCTGCTGGTTTTCAGCGTGATCTCCTGGGCCATCATCCTTTCCAAGTGGAGCTTGTTGCGACGAGCTCGGGTTCAGAGCGGGCGGTTTCTGCGGGCTTTTCGCAAGGCCCAGCGCCTGAACGATATGGCAGCGGTCGCGGATCAATTTCGGCCCAGTCCTCTGGTTGCAGTGTTCGAGGGAGGCTTCGAAGAATACCGCCGTCAGGGAGCCGTTTCGAGTGGAGTCGTCAAGAACCCTACATCCATTCAGCGTGCGATGCAGATCGCGGCCTCGGAGGAATTGACGCGCTTCGAGCGCAATTTGCCGTGGCTGGCCATTACCGGAGCCGTTACTCCGTTTGTTGGCCTCTTCGGCACCGTTTGGGGGATCATTGATGCCTTCCACGGCCTTGGAACGGCAGGGGCCGCCACTCTGCGTGCAGTCGCCCCTGGGATTTCCGAAGCCTTGATCACTACAGCGGCGGGGTTGGTGGCTGCAATTCCTGCGGTCATTGCATACAACCTGATCGGAAGTTCCATTCGCAGCTTTGCCGCCCGCGGCGACGACTTCGCACTCGAAATGCTCAATGCGGTAGATCGTGCGCAGCCCCAGACGCAGGGGCAATCAGCTTACCGGACGCTGGAACCGGAGGTGCGGCGGTAATGGCGTTTACGGCGGCCAATGGGCGCACACAAACTTCTCTCTCTGACATCAACATCACGCCGTTGGTCGACGTCGTTCTAGTACTTTTGATCATCTTCATGGTCACCGCACCGGTCCTGCAGTCCGGCATCGAGGTCAACGTTCCGCATACGCGAACCGTCAAGGAAATTACCGAAGAGCGGCTTGTCATCAGCATTGACAAACAACAGCGTGTTTTCCTGGGAAACAACCCCATCAACATCAACCAGATTGCGTCACAGCTGAAGCTAAAGATTCGGGACCCTCGCAATCAGTCGATCTTCATTCGCGCCGACGAGGACGTGCCGTTCGGTGCATTCGCCACAGTCATGGACGCAGTTAAGCAGTCCGGGATAACGAACGTCAGCATCGTGACCCAGCCATTGGCAAGCCATGGAAGCCAACGCTGAAATCTTCTTTGAACATGACCGTTGGGGCCGCAATCTCGCGTGGTCGGCGGGGCTGCACGTTGCTGTCACAGCTGCAATCCTGCTCTACGGCTTTTTGGGACACGGAGGAAGCGGTTCGGCTTGGGGCGCCGGCGGCGGGGGAGATGCAATGGGAGTGACTCTGGTCAGCACCATCCCTCTTCCGGCAAAGCCCCAGCAGACCCAGAATATCGTCGCCAATGAATCCAAAGGCTTGAGCCAGTCCCAGCCGAAGCCGAAGGACGAAGAACCGGAAGCCATTCCCATTCCCGACAAGAATGCAAAAACCAAGCCGAAGCCGAAAGCGACGGCCACGCAGCGGAAACCCGAACCTCAACCTGAGCCTGTAGAGGAAGCCAACAATGTTGTGCCGTTCGGTGAAGGTGGGCCAGTGAGCGGGCCTTATGGAGTGTTCAGCGCCAACGGTGCAAAGGGAGGATTTGGATTCACCGGGGGCGGCGGCGACTTTGGCAATCGCTATGCCTGGTACGTCCGGGTGGTTCAGCAGAAAGTTTCTGAGAATTGGCTGAAGTACGAAGTGGATCCTCGGGTTAGCGATGCGCGGCGGGTCTACGTGACGTTTGACATTCATCGCGACGGCCGGCCTGCGAACATTGAAGTAGAGCAATCAAGCGGCGTGCCTTCGCTGGATCAATCCGCGGTGCGCGCATTGGGCCGGATCGACACATTTGGGCCGCTGCCCTCGGATTATCCGGGAAGCAAGGTCTCCGTTGAGTTCTGGTTTGATTACAAGCGGTAAATGGAATCAGCGCTGTTCTAAAAGGGGATAAGTTGACGGCAAATTTTCAAAATTCTCGGCGCGGTAAGCGCTTCCCAGGGCATAATTTAGTAACGACCCACAGACGATTGATTGCAAGCATCGCCGCGGTCTTTGCGCTGGTTCTTGCAGCTCTACTCGCGGCCGCCGCTGCGCAGGACTGGATCAAAACCGGAACCGGTTTAGGCGTGGAACGAATCCGGCTGGCTGTTCCGGACTTCAAAGCCTCGAATCAAGATCCGAAGAATGCCGACCTGCTCCGGGTGTTCAATGCCACATTGTGGAGCGATCTGGATAACGCCGGCATTTTCGATCTGGTCTCAAAGAGTTTCTATCCTGTCGATGTTCCCGGAAATCCGGCGGAAGTAAAGTTTGAGGCCTGGAGCAATCAGCCGACCAACGCCGCCATGCTCGCCTTCGGCAACCTTGGGGTCAATGCCAACAGTATGGTCGTGCAAGGCTGGCTCTATGACGTCAAGAACGTCAACTCGCCGCAAGTGTTGGGTAAGCAGTATACAGATGCCGCGACAACTAACGCGGCCCGGGCCACCGCCCATAAATTTGCCGATGAGATCATCTTCCGGCTTGGTGGAGGCATTCCGGGAATTGCAGAGACCCAGATCTATTTCGTCAGCAATCGCAGTGGCCACAAAGAAATTTGGGCTATGGACTATGACGGCGAGAATCAGCACCAGATTACGCACCTGAACTCAATTTCGCTTTCACCTCGCATCTCCCCCGACGGCTCCCGTCTCGCATTCAGCTCGCTCACAAAATCCGGCTGGCAGATCTTGATGTACTCCATGGACCTGAACCGGCTGGTGTCGTTCCCGCACTTCGGCGGAACGAATCTGTCTCCGGCTTGGTCAGCGGATGGAAGCAGGATTGCCTTTTCGTCTTCGCGTACGAGCGATCCGGAAATCTACGTGGTCGATCAATCCGGCGGCAACATTAAGCGGCTTACTGATGTGAAGGGTCCTGATGTTTCCCCGGTCTGGAATCCCAAGACGGGCGCGCAGATTGCCTGGGTCAGCGGCCGAACTGGCTTGCCACAGATTTACACCATGGAAAGTGACGGCACGAACATTCAGCGAATGACCGATGAGGGCTATGCGGTGTCCCCCGCGTGGTCACCAAACGGACAGTTTCTGCTGTTTTCCTGGATTCGCCATTACGGGCCAGGCGTTCTGGGCGGCGATGACATTTACATCATGGACATCGTCGGCAAGCGGATCGTTCAGTTAACCCATCAAGCCGGCCGCAACGATTTCCCCAGTTGGTCGCCCGATGGACGCCATATTGTTTTTCAATCGAACCGTTCAGGCAGTGAGCAGATTTGGACGATGCTGGCTGACGGGACGAACCAAAAACCACTAACAGTTACGGGCAGTAATACACAGCCAAATTGGAGTTGGAAGTAGTAGATTGTTTTTGTCACTTTTAATGCACTCTTAGATCTGAATGAAGCTCTTTTGTTTGGGGATTCACATACCGCTCGAATTCGAAGCGCGCTTTTCTGCGCGCCATTTTCCAAGGGAGGAAAAGTGAAGCAGCAACAACTGAAGTGGGTCACGCTTGTATTCGCGTTGAGCGCTGTCATGTTCCTGGGCGCTTGTCACAAGAAAACCGCACCGCCGCCGCCTCCACCACCACCGCCGCCTCCGGCCGCACCTACGGCTTCGCTGACGGCTAACCCCAATAGCATCGAGAAAGGTCAATCCACCACGCTCAACTGGGAAACCAGCAATGCCACTGACGTCAGTGTCGATGGAATCGGAGCCGTACAACCGAACGGGTCGCAGCAGGTCACGCCGTCCGATTCGACCACCTACACCCTGACGGCCAAGGGTCCGGGCGGAACCCAAACCGCGACTGCACGCGTGACAGTTACCACACCAGCTCCACCGCCTGCGGCTCCAACGCCCAGTGAAGAAGAGATGTTCGCGCAGAACATCAAGGACATCTACTTCGATTACGATAAGGCCGACCTTCGTCCGGACCAGCAGGCTGCGGTTCAAGGCGATGCCGACTTCCTCAAGGCGCATCCCAACCTGCAGTTCACCGTGGAAGGCCACTGCGACGAGCGCGGCTCGACGGAGTACAACCTTGCTCTCGGCGATAGCCGTGCCAACTCAGTTAAGAACGCATTGGTTCAGGCCGGGGTGAACACAAGCAATATCAAAACCATCAGCTACGGCAAAGAAAAACCATTCTGCACCGAGCACAACGAACAGTGCTGGCTGCAGAACCGCCGCGATCATTTCGTCTACGGCAAATAGGGGTTATGAGGTACGGAGCCTCGCGCTTCGTACCTCACTCTCTTCGCCTGTCTGGCCGGCGCGGTTGTGTCCCCTACCCGGGCAAGACATTTGTGTTCCAACGCGCTATCCTAAAAGCAGAGTTCTGCGTCGCCGAGGCGTTTGCCCGGATTCTGAGCTAAACCTTTGCATTCCACGGGATAATGGTGAAAACCTTGAAGAACCTGAGCATACTGGTGGTTTTGACGAGCTTATCGCTGACCGCGCCTGCTGCCTGGGGCGTAAGCAAAGAGATGATCCAACTGCAAACGCAGGTGCAGGCGTTGCAGGACCAGATGACCCACATGCAGCAATCATTCGACGAACGCATGGGCGTCATGAAGAACCTGATCGATCAAAACACCGACAGCATGAACAAGGTTACCGCCGCCATGACGGCATTGCAGAGCAGTCTGGAAAAATTGCAGAGCGATAATAGCGGCAAGGTCGACCAGCTCTCCGGCCAGATCCAGGCGCTTAACGATTCCTTGGATGAGGTGAAAGCTCGTCTCGCCAAGGTCGGCAAGCAACTGGACGATGTGCAGGGTGCTCAGCAGAATCAGGCCGCAAGCACAGCGGCCCAGCAAGCCCAGCAACAGGCTTTGGCACAAGCTCCTCCGCCTGACGTGCTCTACAACAACGCCTTGCGCGACTACAACTCAGGCAACAACGATTTATCCAAGCAAGAATTTTCTGATTACCTTAAGTTCTATCCGAATACGGATTTGGCGGGAAATTCGTACTTTTACTTGGCAGAGATCGAATTCAAGCAAGGCGATTACCAGGGCGCAATCAAGAATTACGATCAGGTCCTGCAGAACTTTCCAACCGGTAACAAAGCCCCTTCTTCCGATCTGAAAAAAGGACTCGCGCTGATTGAACTCGGGCAGAAAGACGACGGGGTTGCCGAGCTGCGCCATGTGATTCAGCGGTATCCACGAAGCAATGAAGCGCTGCAGGCGAAAGAAAAGTTGCGCAAGATGGGCGCCGCCACTACGGGAACTACCGCCAAACGACAATCGGAATAGCTTCCGTAATAAGGTTAGGCGCCGTGACGATGCTGCTGCGGATGCCGCTTGGCTTGGTGCGCTCGGTGTTTTGTGCCCCGATGATGGTGATGCTTTGCAGCGTTAAGACTCAACGCACAAATTAAAACCAGCAAAAGTACTGCGAACCACCGTTTCATACCACCCCCGCGCGTCAGACTATAGGAACTTCCCTTCTTATATACACCACAATACCCATTCTGTGCCTAGAGCCTGGAAGGTACCCTCTTCAAGTGCATACAAAGGAGGCGCTCGAATGACTGAGGCAAAACAAGCAGCTAGTAAGCGCAAGCTGAAACGCGATCAGGATTGCTCGAAGGGGGCGGTGGAATCCGACCAGAAAGAGCACGGCGGCACATCGCTATCGGGGCAGCTTGGCCATCGGGATCAGGACCCGTTGCTGAAATCATCGGACACGGATTTTCCGGAGCCGGGTGGAAATCCCGAGCACAGCGGCGAGCCGGAATCATAGGGGCAGAAGCAGCAGCATTGCAGCAACGGATAACCCGAGAGTATCCTGTTTTGAATTGCAGGAGGGCCAGGTGGCTCGACGATTCCCTCTCGTTGCTGTCTGTACGATACTCTTCCCGAGCGCCCTCACGGCTCTCCCGGCTTCAGCTCAGGACATCTTCGTAACCCCTATTCCGGGCGCGCCATTCAGCGCAGTGGTCAACGTGGAGCGGTCGCGTGTTCAGCGCGATGGCTCTATGTTCATTCTTACGACCGTCCGCAATATCGGCCGTGATAGTCTTGGCCGCATCCACAACGAGGCGAGAAGCCTGCAGCCCATAACCAGCA
>JAFAGX010000652.1 GCA_019237515.1 Acidobacteriaceae bacterium | reverse complement strand
ATATCGCGAACTTCAAGCCGGTGGAAGAAGAGGGACACAAGCTCCTGCGCATCTACTTGAAGTACAGCAACAACGAAGCGGCGATCTCCAACGTCGCACGGGTGTCACGGCCCGGCTGCCGCGTGTACGTGCGCCGCAGTGAGATTCCGCGCGTGCTTGGCGGACTCGGCATCAACATCTTGACCACCCCTCGCGGTGTTATGACGGGGAGACAGGCACGGAAGGAAGGCCTCGGAGGCGAGGTCCTGTGCGAAGTATGGTAGCTAGTAGCTTGTAGCCAGGAGCTAGTAGCTAAGAGCTGAATTTTATGTCACGAATTGGAAAAAAGCCGATCGCAGTTCCCAAAGGCGTCACAGTCAAGATTGAAGGCAACACTGTTGCCGTTCAAGGACCCAAGGGCAAATTGGACACACACTTGCCGAATGGCATCCGTATGGAGCAGCAGGATGGACATCTGCTGGCGCTGCGGGAAGATGACTCCCAGGCTGCCCTGCACGGTCTGGCGCGCGCCTTGGTGAACAACGCTGTCGAAGGCGTCACCAAGGGCTGGACTCGAGAATTGGAAATTGTCGGCATCGGTTATCGCGCGGAAATGAAGGGCAAAGGCACCGTGGTATTCAGTCTCGGCTATTCCCATCCGATTGAATACCCGCTGCCCAGCGGCATTGATGTGGCAGTGGACCCGAAGCAGACGCGCATCACAGTTACGGGAATTGATCGGCAGAAAGTGGGCCAGGTTGCCGCCGAAATGCGCAGCTTGCGGCCACCCGATCCGTACAAAAACAAGGGCGTGCGCTACGTCGGCGAGCGGCTGAAGAAGAAGGTCGGAAAGACGGGAGCAAAATAGTCGCCGGTCGTTAGCTGTTGGTCGTGGGCACTGAGGTGCTTGGCCAACGACCAGGGACGAACGACCAAGGACGGAAACAAGATGTTAACGAAAACTTCCAAAGATACGAACCGGCGGTTTGTGCACGAGCGCATCCGGAAAAAAGTTCTGGGCACCTCGGAGCGGCCACGGTTGAACGTGTATCGCTCGCTGAATCACATTTACGTGCAAGTGATCGATGATTTCAACGGCGCGACCCTGGTTTCGGCAAATTCCGCCGAAGGCAGCAAGGGTGAGAAACGCACTGGCGGTAACGTCGCTGCAGCCAAGGCCGTAGGAAAAGCGATTGCAGAGCGAGCCAAAGCCAAGGGAATCAGCAAAGTTGTGTTTGATCGCGGAGGTTACATTTACCACGGTCGCGTGAAAGCTTTGGCAGACGCCGCCCGGGAAGCCGGTTTGCAGTTCTAAAGCAGCTTTTAGCTTCTAGCTTCTGGCTTTCGCTAAGAGCCAAAAGCTAACGGCTAAGGGCTATAGACGAGAAGAGAATCGAATGGCAACAGTAGCGAAGAAACTCGATGCAGGGGCGTATCAACTGAAAGATCAGGTGGTCGCGATTAATCGCGTTACCAAGGTCGTGAAGGGCGGTAAGAATCTGTCCTTTGCCGCACTGGTCGTTGTTGGCGATCCGAGTGCCGCGATCGTCGGCTATGGATCAGGCAAGGCGAAAGAAGTCCCGCAAGCCATCCGCAAAGGAATCGAATCGGCCAAAAAGAACCTGGTAAAGGTCAATCTGACTCAGACCAGCATTCCGCACTCGGTGTTGGGACGATATGGCTCGGGCATGGTGCTGTTGAAACCTGCCGCAGAGGGCACCGGCGTCATTGCCGGGGGGGCGGTGCGAGCAGTTATGACTTCGGCTGGCGTTCAGAACGTTTTGACCAAGTCTATTGGGACGACGAACCCGCACAACGTGATCAAGGCTACCTTCGACGCATTGAAGAAGCTCAAAAGTAAGCAGGATGTAGCGGTGTTACGCGGCAAAGCTGAAGAAGAACTTTAAGTTAGATCGGCATCGAGGATTTTGCAATGACAGCAAAGAAATCAAATTCGGGCGGAGGAACCCTCCAGTTGAAATGGGTGCGTTCCTCCATTTGCGCACCGATGAAACAAAAAAAGGTAGTCAAAGGACTAGGCTTCACGCGGCTATACCAGGTGGTCGAACGTCCGGATACTCCGGCCATTCGAGGGATGGTGGCTAAAGTCCCACATCTGGTAGAAATTCTTTAATGCAAGGCGTGAGCTTTCAGTAGTGACAGTCGAGAGCTTTTATGAACTTATCCAATATTCGAGCACCGAAGAAGGCGTCAGAGAATCGCAAACGCGTGGGCCGTGGTATGGGCTCGGGGATGGGGAAGACTTCGACGCGTGGACATAAGGGTCAGCGTTCGCGCAGCGGTTCGCGGATGATCCGCGGCTTTGAAGGCGGCCAGATGCCTCTGCACCGCCGGATGCCCAAGCGCGGTTTTACCAACATCTTCCGGCAGGAGTACAGCATTCTTAACCTGGAAAGGCTTGCCGGCCTTGACGAAACGACGATAACACCGGATGTGTTGCGCAAGGCCGGGCTCATCACCAGCAAGAGTACGGTGAAAATTCTGGGTGATGGTGAACTCTCGAAGGCGATTACAATCCAGGCTCACAAGTTTTCAAAGTCAGCTCAGGAAAAGATCACGAAGGCTGGCGGGAAATTCGAGGTTCTGCAGTAATGCTGGAAAAGTTCGCAAACATATTTCGCATTCCTGATTTGCGGCGCCGCATTTTGTTCACGCTGGGGCTGCTGGCCGTATACCGTTTGGGCGGACACATTCCCACTCCTGGTGTAAATGCGGACCGGCTGCAGCAGTTTTTTGAGCAGAACCGTGGCACGTTTCTGGGTTTTGTCGATCTTTTCTCCGGTGGGCAGCTTCGCCGGCTGACAATTTTCGCTTTGGGCATCATGCCCTACATCACCGCCTCTATCATTTTGCAGTTGCTGACGGTGGTCTATGAGCCACTCGCAAAGCTGCAAAAAGAGGGCGAACTGGGGCGAAAGAAGATCACCCAGTGGACGCGTTATCTGACAATTATCCTCAGCGCCGTCCAATCGCTGGGCATCGCTATCAGTCTGGAAAAAGCCGGCGACTTCGTGGTCACCCCGGGAATCGGCTTCCTCTTGATGACCATGCTCACGCTCACAACCGGCAGCTGCTTCATCATGTGGCTGGGCGAGCAAATCACCGAGCGGGGTGTCGGGAATGGCATGTCGTTGTTGATCTTCGCTGGCATTGTGGTGGGTCTGCCGCGAGGCGTCGCGGATTTGATTGACAAAGCCCGAACTGATGCCTGGGGTGCATTCACCGCACCTGCGATGATCCTGCTCGTCGGGCTCATGATCCTGGTTGTGGCATTCATTGTGTACGTGGAACGCAGTGAGCGTCGCATCCCCGTGCAGTACGCAAAACGAGTTGTTGGGCGCAAAGTGATGGGCGGCCAATCGACCCACTTACCATTGCGCGTAAATGCGGGCGGCGTTATGCCGGTCATCTTTGCATCCTCGATCTTGACAATGCCGCAGATGCTGTTTCAGGGCTTCCGGAACAATCGATACTTCGGAGATCTGATTCATGCCCTCGGTTGGGGAGAGCCGCTTTACACGCTGCTGTATGCGGTCGGGATTATTTTCTTCGCCTACTTCTACGTTTCGATCGTCTTCAACCCGAACGAGGTTGCGGACAACATGCGGAAGTATGGCGGGTTCATTCCAGGGATTCGGCCGGGCAAGCGAACAGCGGACCACATCAACGAGATTCTGACCCGGATCACGCTGGTGGGAGCACTTTATCTGATCATCATCTCGTTTATTCCCGAGTGGATGATCGCCGGAATCCATCTGAACCATCTTTGGGGACCCGTTGGAGCTTTCTTTGAGCGCTTGCCTACGTGGGTGACCAACGGTTTAGGCGTGACGTTTTACTTTGGCGGCACTTCCCTGCTGATTGTGGTGGGCGTGGCCATGGATACGGTCACGCAAATTGAGGCGCAGCTGATCATGCGCCACTACGACGGTTTCACACCGCGCAGTGGCCGAATTCGTGGTCGCCGCACTTGGGCTTAGGTCGTGTAGGGACGGGCCTCTCGCCCGTCCAGGCGGAGCGGAGCTTCGCAGCAGTTGCTGAAGTGAACTGGGGTGGGGAGAAACGAGGCCGTCTCGCATGGCCGAGCAAATCTCGGACAGCATTGGGCCAATTGTTTTGCTGGGCCCACCGGGTGCAGGTAAAGGCACCCAAGCCAAGATCATTGCAGAGAAGTGGCGGATTCCCCAAATCTCCACGGGCGATCTGCTTCGCCAGCACGTGAAAGATCAAACCGGTTTGGGGCTGCTGGCGAAAGACATCATGGCACGCGGCGAGCTCGTGCCTGACGAATTGTTGTACGACATGGTGGCGCAGCGGTTGCGCGAGGCTGATTGCGATCGAGGTTTCATTCTCGACGGCTTTCCGCGGACCGCGGCGCAGGCAGGATGGCTGGACGCCTTCCTGGAGCATGAGTTCTTTGACAAATCGCATGCGGGAAAGTGTCTGCCGATTGTGATCCGAATTGACGTTGACTATAATGATCTGATACTGCGGCTCACCGGGCGTAGAACGTGTCCTGTCTGTGGTCGGATTTACAACGTCCATCTTCAGCCACCACGCGTCGATGAACTCTGTGACATCGACGGCTCCAAGCTGGTCATCCGCAACGATGATCGTCCTGAGGTTATCCGGGAACGGCTACTGGCATACGAACAGCAAACGCGTCCGGTGGCCGACTACTACCAGGACAAAGGACGTCTCATTTCGGTGAATGGAACCCTGCCCGCGGAGCAGGTATCCGAACAGATTTTTCAGGAGATCAGGAACCGCGCCAAGGGCTGTTGAAAGTATGGCAATCGTTTGTAAGTCGGCGGCGGAAATCGAGAAGATGCGGCGGAGCGGCCATATAGTTCGCGAAGTTCTCGATCACTTGCGTACGTTGGTTACCCCAGGCATCAGCACGATGGATCTGGAGCGCGCCGCCGAGCAGAAGATTAAGGATTCAGGTGCAAAGCCGGCATTCAAGGGTTATTACAACTATCCTTGTGTGCTGTGCACTTCGATCAATGAAGAGATCGTTCATGGCATTCCGTCGGATAAGCGCGTGCTTAACCCGGGCGATATTGTTTCGATTGATTGCGGCGTGGTGATGGATGGTTACTATGGCGACGCAGCAATTACGGTTCCGGTCAACGGTTTGAATCCGGAAACACGCAAGCTGCTCGAAGTCACAGAAGCATCGCTATACAAGGGTATCGAGCAGGCGCGGATTGGCAATGCGATTGGCGACGTGGGAGCAGCGGTTCAGGAGTACGTTGAAGCCAATGGCTTCAGTGTGGTCCGCGAATTTGTTGGGCATGGGATCGGCACCCGCCTCCATGAGGAACCGCAGGTGCCGAACTTCGGCAAACGCGGGCAAGGTACACGGCTGCGGGACGGCATGGTGCTGGCAATCGAACCGATGGTGAACTCGGGCCAGCCTGGGACGCGCGTCCTAGATGACAAGTGGACTGCGGTCACGACGGACGGAAGCTGCAGTGCCCATTTTGAGCACTGCGTGGCGGTGACCAAGAACGGACCAGTGATTTTGACAAACTAGTAGCTAGGCCCTAGTCGCGAGTAGCTAGTTGATTTGTCCTAGCTACTAGCTACCAGCTACTAACTCCAAGGAGTGCATGAGCAAAGAAGACGCGATTGAGGTTATGGCAACGGTTCTTGAGCCGCTGCCCAATGCAATGTTTCGGGTCGAACTGGAAAACAAGCATCAGGTTCTGGCCCATGTTTCCGGTAAAATGCGCAAGAACTTTATCCGCATTCTTCCCGGGGACAAAGTTGCCGTGGAGCTTTCGCCCTACGATCTGAATCGCGGCAGGATTGTGTACAGGTACAAGTGAGCTCCTGGCTGCTAGCTCCTAGCCATACCCGGCTGGAAGCCAGCAGCCAGAAGCTGGAAGCGGAGTTTATGAAGGTACGAGCATCAGTTAAGAAAATTTGCGACAAGTGCAAGATCATCCACCGCAAAGGTGTGGTGCGAGTGATCTGCGTGAACTCGAAACACAAACAGCGGCAAGGCTGAAGGAGAAACATGGCACGTATCGCAGGCGTCGATTTGCCACGCAATAAGCACGTGCATATCGCGCTGACTTACATTTACGGGATTGGAAATCCGCGGTCGGCCCGGATCCTCGACGAAGCTAAAGTTGACCCGATGAAGAAAGTGCAGGATCTCGGCGAAGACGAGGTCAACCGCATCCGCCAAGTGATCGAAGGCGAAGGTATGGTCGAAGGCGACCTGCGCAAGGATGTTCAGATGAACATCAAGCGCCTGATTGAAATCGGCTCCTATCGCGGCTATCGGCATCGGCGCAATCTGCCGGTCCGCGGACAGCGCACGCACACCAATGCGCGCACCCGGAAGGGTCCACGCAAAGGCACTGTGGCGATCAAGAAGAAGTCGGCGGCAAAGACATAGAGTAGTAGCGAGTGGCTGGTAGTCAGT
>JAFAGX010000610.1 GCA_019237515.1 Acidobacteriaceae bacterium | reverse complement strand
AGCAGACATTGGCGATGCTCAATTCTGGGCTGATAGAATTCTCCCCTGCCGCGCCGACGGTCGACTTTTCGGCACCACCCACCGCCGCCAGTCAGCATCAGTTTTGGGATACGGAGAATCGATTTCTATTCTCCGCGGTGGCTGCGTCCAGCGTGGCCGATTTCGCTGTAACTCATGCCAACATGCAAAATGGTGGCAAAGAGCTGAATCCGGTCACTCGAATCTTCAGTGGCAGCACGGAGGGATTAGCAGTAAATTTTGCAGGCGAAACCGCGGGAGTGGTCGGACTCAGCTACTATCTCCATAGAACTGGTCATCACCGGCTTGAACGCATCGCACCTTTGCTCAACTTTGGAGCCTCGACAATAGCCATGAGCTACAGTCTCAGCCACCGATAAACGGCGAGTTGAGCGGCAGTCGCCGGTTGAAGAGCCACAGTCGGACACCGTAGTAATCAAACCGTGATCTAAATCACATTCAATCCGCCTGACGTGCCTCAAACTGTCTTCTAGGGGGATGCTCGTGGGGAGCCGGATGCCGTGTTGAACTGCTCTCAGTACAGGAGATCACGTTGCTAACGGGTCAGACTAGCCATCAGGCGATCGGTGCGGCTCTACTCGTGTCACGAGACAACATTGCCAGCGCTCAGATCGGCGATCTCTTCCGAGAGCACGCGTTATCCGTTGAGGTAAGTTTTGATATCTCCACAGCCTTGGATCGACTCAGCAGGCGTAAGTTCGAAGCAGTAGTCATCGATTCTTCCGCGGAAAGTCAGGTCCCCGTTCTACAACGCATACGCGCCTCAGCGTCGAATCGCACTGCCGTCACTTTCGCGCTTACAAATGACAGAGAGAGCACTGCGCGTGCTCTGACTGATGGCTTCGGCTTTGTGCTCGAGAGGCCACTCACTCCAGACGCCATCAGTCACACCCTGAGGGTTGCCTACGGAATGATCGTCCGAGAACGCCGCCGCTACTTCCGGTGCCCCGTCAGTGTGCCGGTGCTGTTCAGCCGAAAAGCTGCGGCAGAAAGTTTCGGTAGAACTGTGAACGTTAGCGAAAGTGGCATGGCACTTCGTACCGCGACACGTTTGGAACCAGGATGGGAAGGAAGCACGCGGTTTACACTTCCGGACCTGCTGCACGAAATGATGGCCGATTGCAGAGTTTGTTGGAGCCGGGAGAACGGTGAAGCTGGCTTGTCGTTTCTCTTCTTGCCCTCGAACCTAGCTTCCGAGCTCCAAGCGTGGCTAACCGAGAAGTTGGAGAAACAATTGCCCGAATCTGTGGCCGAGAAATTCTACGCCAAGACCAGAGACTCAAGATGAAGGTACTCCTGGTAGACGACAGTAAAGTACAGCGATGGGCAATTCAGAAGAATCTGGAAATAGCAGGATTCACCGTAATTACAGCCCCCGACGGGGAGCAGGGTTTACGGCTCGCACTCAAAGAAGCTCCCGATGTCATTCTTCTGGATATGTTGCTTCCTAAGCTGGGCGGTTTGGATGTGCTTCGTTTACTCAAGCAAAAGCAAGAGACGAAAGAAATTCCCGTCATTGTCTGGACCGGACTGTGCGAAGGAAATGAGGAGAAGCTGTCCAGAGAGGGCGCGGCTGGGTTTTGTAACAAATCGGAAGACGCTTTTCAGCGTGGTTCTGCCAAGCTCATCGAAATTATTCAGCGCGCACTCGCGAATACCAAGCTCAACACATAGCTAATGGTTCGCAGCCACCATCTGCAGAGCGGACTTATCGCAAATGACCCATGTTGACCGTCTGCCTCGCACAATTCCTCGTTTCTTCAGATCAGCGAAAGCCCGACTGATGCTCTCTCTTGTGACGCCGAACAACTGTGCAATCTCTTCTTGATTAACTGCCAGGTCAAGGCGGCCAAGCCCTCCCGGAACACTCGCCTGTGAACTCGCCTGCAGTAAGAACTGAGCCAACCTCTCGCGGATTGAGTGAGACCGCAATGTTACGTCATGGCACGCCCCTCGATAGGCCTCGCTTATCACTTGCGCAACTCTAACGGAAGCACTGGAGTACGTTTGCAGGAATGCATGAAAGTCTTCAGCACTGACAAAATCAACTTGGCACAGGCCAAGCGACTCGGCAGTGAATGCTTGGTATTTGCCGGTAAGCACTCCGCTTATTCCCAACACGTCCCCAGGCTCCGCGATCCTGAAAACTACTGTTTTTCCTTGGCTGTCGCACACCGACAACCTGACCTTACCCCTTCGAACTAACAATATCCCGGTCGGAGCCTGACCTTGCACCAGTAATAATGCGCCGTTGCCGTAGGTTCTTGAATGCCTAATTCTGTCAAAAGCTTGGAGCACCTGGTGAGGCAAGCCCGAGAGCATTCGTTCCGACCGAATCTGGTACATCTCTTGAACCTTCCAAGAAGCCAAGGCGAGTGGCTCCGAAGCTATCCTAGTTCGAATTTCTCCCATTTAACGAAACTAGTCTGCTTTGTTACGAAACCCGAACAAGATTGTCTCTAGTCGTCTGTTTTCTGTGAGATGGCGACCAAATTCCAGAACCTGCGTAAAGCTTCCGTCCAGTTCGCTGTCAGGTTCGGCTCAGGACTCGGGATGCGGTCAATCAGCCTCAATTCGAAAAAACGATCTCGTGCTTTATTCCCTGGCTTTTTCGTTTCCCAGCCCCGTCCGGGCTCACATAACTTGGGTTCGCGTCGACATTTTCTGCCACTCGGGCATACAGGCCGAAGTGCAGTCTGTGGTAGCGCTAGGGTTTTACCTAGTAGCAGGCCCAGGCGTGGATCGCTAGCATGACGTCAATCCCCAGGGAGCGTACATGTCAGCTCAAAGCAGTTGGACCGTTACAGAAACCGAGCTGCTGAATGCAACGTTAGAGAAGATCGTCAGGGTCGCCGAAGAGGTCTGTCCATCGCCAGAAGGCGTCATCGCGTTTCTTGAGTTTGGATGCAGCGTTGCCGACCTACTTGTGATGCTGGCCACCAAAGGAAATGGAGCTGCTTGATGTCATCACCACTCCTGAATACTGAGTTAGTCGTGAGGTGTCCCTATTGCACCTCGGATGTACTTGGCTTTCGGCAGATGGTGGGTCACATTGATGGACGGTTCATCTGCCGCAAATGCGGTCATATCGAGCGGCCTGCCGAACCCAGTTACGAGTGTCTATGCGCCAAGTGCAGATCAGCGCGCTCTTTCTCAGATCGGAAGCTCGTCAGTGGTTAGACGTACGGGCTAATGCTAATGTGCCAGTTTGCGGATGAGCACAACAAGATCGGCGACTTCCTTCTCAGTAAAACCCCGCTTTACGAATGCGTGTGGATAGTTCTTATGCCCGACGCCGTAGGCTATGGTCTTGTAGATTTCCTCATCTGAAAGGTCCTGGACGGCCTTACTTCGCAGATCAGCTGCCCTCAGCCTTTTCCCGGCAGGAGTTGATGCACTTCCGTCGATTCCATGGCAGCTTGAGCATTGTCTCTTGAAAGTTTCGTTCGCCTGAGCGGTTGCGGCGGTCGATTTGGTTAAGAGCCCAGCCAAAAGAAGTAACCCAACAATCTGCAGTTTACGCATCGTTTAGCAACCCATATTGAATACTGCGACAAACCCCTTTTTCACAGAACAAGCGCAAGTGCCTGGCGATCCATTTCGAGGACAATCATAACGCAATAGAGAATTAGCACTTCCGTTTTTTCCGAACCTTCATGCCGGGAAATGCGCCGTAATTTGTAACAGATGTTCACAATAGCTGGGCCAACACTTAAGTAACAATCAGTGACAGTCATGGCTAAACTTTAAACCGTGATTCCCGTCACAGCGCAGCTTTTGACCCACCAGTATTCTCTCAACAGTTTAGTAAACCATCTAGAATTCGCCCCTTCCCCCGACATTAACGCGCTCC
The DNA here is from genome assembly GCA_019237515.1 of Acidobacteriaceae bacterium. The sequence goes on along the minus strand of JAFAGX010000610.1, from coordinate 89 downwards.
CCCTGCAGATCATCGAGCTCGACCCGCCACAGACAAGCATGTTGGCTGGAGTATAATTTGAGCAGCGTTGGGAACCGCCGCTGTACTAC
>JAFAGX010000468.1 GCA_019237515.1 Acidobacteriaceae bacterium | reverse complement strand
TAGAAACCTTGATCCCAGGCGCCGAAACTTCTCGACCGAATCGGTGGCGAAGAACTTCAGGCGGGGCAAGCTGCGTCGCTCCCGTTTCCCGCGATTCACTAGCGGAAGTCTGCCCATCAGCTTGGCGACTTCCTGTGCCGTCGATTCCGCTGAGTCAATAATTGAAACTCGTTCGGGCACAAGCCTTCGCAACAAAGGCCGAAGCAACGGGTAATGCGTGCACCCCAGCACCAGAACATCGGCTGCCTCAAATCCATTGCTGAAAGCTTCGTTCAGATAAATTCGCGACACCTGCTCGGTCACCGGATGATTCACCCAGCCTTCCTCCACCAGAGGGACGAATAACGGACAAGCTTTTTCTCTGGCCTCCACGGCTCGAGATTCCAGAGCCTTGCGATACGCATGGCTGCTGATGGTCGCTTCCGTACCCAGTACCACGGCTTTTCGCTCGCTCGTCTGCCCAGCTGCCTGCTCTGCTCCCGGTTCGACGACGCCGACAACCGGAACACCCACCGCTTTCACGATTCCATCCAGCGCCAATGCAGTCGCCGTGTTGCACGCGATCACCAGCATCTGCGCACCGTGCCGCTCCAGGTAGCAGCTTGCTTCGATTGCGTATTTGGAGACCGTTTCTGCGGATTTCGAGCCGTACGGCAGCCGTGCCGTGTCGCCAAAATACACGTAATCGGCATCTGGAATCGCTTCAAGTAAAGCTTTAAGGACGGTCAGGCCGCCTACGCCGGAATCGAATACGCCAATGCAGCTTCTGCGCGGGGTTGTGGACAGGTCAGACAAGTCGCTCGGACCGGGGGATCTGGTTATCGGAAAACTCGCCCACTCTTCCGCAACACGTTCCCGGCGGAATCGGCGCACCGTGCGGACACGTTCGAGGATGGCCTAAGAAGCTGCATATCTTGTCCGTCGCTTCGGGCGACAAAATGTGCTCGAATTTGCAGGCCTGCTGCTCGATTTCCGTTTCGCTATCGAGCGCGAGACTATCAGTAAATAGCCGCTCCGCCAATCGATGCCGCCGGATGATGTCGGCCGCCCGTTGCCGCCCTCTCGGCGTGAGATCAACCATCATGCTACCGTCGCCGGTCGAAACCCCGTCCGGCTTGAGCGCATCGTGACATGGATTCACGAAAGGCTTGTGATCATGCTTCTCCGGCGGATGCGGCGACGTCGTCACCAGGCCAAGCTCGGTCATTTTTTCAACCGCGATACTCACCGGCAGCGCCCCATGCACTTCCATCCGCCCCAGTTCCGCAGACTCCCCATGCTCTTCAAGAACCCATAGTTCCTCGAGCACTTCATCGAACTGCTCCTCGTCCGCCATCGAGAACACAACCATGGCTGCAATCTTGCCGTGATGCAGCTCAATCCTGCGATCGGCCAACCTCGCCACCACCGGATCATGCGTCACCATCACAATCGTTCTTCCCTGCTGATGTAACTCGCGCAGCAACCGCAGCACAATCTCTTCATTCGCTGCATCGAGATTCCCCGTCGGCTCATCCGCCAAAACGATCTTTGGATCGTTGATCAGCGCCCGCGCGATGCAAACCCTCTGCTGCTCACCACCCGAAAGCTGCGACGGTACATGATTCGCACGCCCTTTTAATCCCACACGCTCCAGCGCCTCTAATGCCTCTTGTTCATCTGTCATGCTATGGAAATATTGTGCCAACATCACATTTTCCAGCGCGTTCAAATAGGGAATGAGGTGAAATTGCTGGAAAACAAATCCAATCTTCTCCGCTCGCACCCGGTTCAGTTCTGACGCCGTCATCTGCGCCACATTCTGCCCATCCAGCCAGATTTCGCCCGATGTCGGCCGGTCCAGGCAGCCAATCAGATTCACCAACGTCGATTTTCCCGAGCCCGATGGTCCCATGATCGCGATCCACTCGCCGCGGTCTACGTTCAGGGAGAAATTGTCCAGCGCGCGGATCACGCCGCCATTAGCTTCGGCCTTCGCCGGATACACGCGGCTGGCGTCCTTCAGCTTGATCATTTCACTCTCCCCTCAAAATCACCGCGGGCTGTACCCGCCGCAGCAACGACATTGGCAACGCCGCCGAAATCAGTGCCACTGCTACACTTCCAAACAGAATCCATGGCAGCACATTGAATCTCGGCACCACCGGCGCATGAAAATTGACTCGCCCGATCCAGGCCGCCGCCCCAATGCCAATCACAAATCCTACTACGGCGCCCGTCGCCCCTAGTACGCTCGCCTCGGCCGCAAAGAAGCTGGTGATCAGCCGTTCCGAAGCTCCCAAGGCTTTCATGATCGCGAAATCCCGCCGCCGATCCAGCACCCAGCCCATCAGCGTCGAAAGCACGCACAAAGCGGCAGTCAAGATGATCAGACTGGCCGACGCGAGGAGTGTCGCTTTCGTTTTCCCCAGCACCCGCGCTTCCCCTTCCATGATCTGCCGCACCGGTCGCACTTCCGCTTCTGGCATCGCCCCCGCGAGCTTCACAATCGTCGCATTCACTTCCTCCGGCGCTCCTGACGCCGCTGCTTCAATCGTCGACGGCTGTATTCCCGTCCAGGCCTCAAAATCTGGCAACGATATATAGACCCGGCTGTCCTCAGCTGCCCCTGTGCTGAGCGTTCCCGCAGGATTTAGATGGATCGTGTGTCCTTGAAAACTCAGATCGAACCGCTTCCCTTGAGCGCTCACTACTGCTGCGGCTCGCGTTCCGACCAGCGCATCTTGAGGACCTTGCGGCCAATTGCTCACCGACCACCAGCTATCAAGTTTTCGAATCTTATCGAAATCGGTTCCGGCAACCACCACCGACTGACCCTCAGCGGTTCTCGCAACCACATAGGCAAACGGAACCGCCAGTCCTCGCCCGCCCAGCACTGACTCCACCTTAGCCAGGGCGTCTGCGGGTAGTGCCGCGCCATCTTTGCCCACGACCACTACATTCGCTCCGTAGTTGCGGAATTCTTTTCGTAGCTTGGCCTGCACATCTACGTAAAGGTTCAGCATGGCCGTTGCCGCAGCCGCTGCCACAATCATCGCCAGCAGCGCCGATGCCGCCCTTCCGCGCCGCAGCACCGCCGCTCGCATCAGCATCCGCAGGAACATCGAAGTCTGTTTTCCACCTGTGCGCCGCTCTGCAGCCGGGTTCATGCCTCACCTCGCAGCGCATATACCGGATCAAACTTCACTGCCCGGCGAATCGCCAACGCACTGCCTGCAAATGTGACAATCACGGCCAGCGTCAGGATGACCGGCAACAGCACCGGATCAATCGTGATCTGCGAATCGAAAATCGACCGCCCGATCTGCCTTGCCAACACCGCTCCCGCCCCAAAGCCGACGACACCCCCAATGAGCGCCAGCAGCGCCGCCTCCACAAAGAACAAACCGGCTATCGCCGTGTTCCCCGCCCCGAGCGCTTTCATCAATCCTACTTCGCCGCGCCGCTCAAAAATTGCGGTTGCCATCGCCGCCGAAACTGCCAGCGCCGAAGCCAGCAACGCCGCCAAGGTGATCAACAACATCAGCCCCTGAATTCGCGACAGCACCGTGCCTTCCGTCTGCGCTACCTGCCGGATCTGCTCGGCATGCGAATGTGGAATCGCTTCCTGCAATTGATACGCAATTGACTGCACGTATGGCGAGCAATACCAGCGATCGAACAACTCCGCATTCATCGTCTTGGGATCGCGACGCGCCAGCGCATCCTCCGGCTTCGTCATTGCGCTGACATAAAGCCTTCTTACCGCTCCCGGCTTTCCCAGAATCTGCTGCGCCAATTTTAGTGGCGCTACGATCTCCCCATCTTCCGCCGCTCCAGTGGACAGAATTCCAGAAACTCGATGCGGCCGGGGCATTGTCATCCCGAGCAAGCCTCCTTTGCGCAGCGAGGGATCTGGGCGAGCCGCGCGAACTGCCGCGTTTTCTGCGGCAGAATAACGCGCGTTTGGCTCGCTTCCTTGTTCAGCCGAGAGCCTACTGTCTTTAGCGCCTATCTGAATTTCATCGCCTGGCTTCACCCCCAGCTTCCCTGCCAAACTCTCCCCAATCAGCACATCCCCCGACTCATCCTCCGGCCACGCTCCCTGCACCTTCCACCACGGATGCGTGATCCGCACTCCCGTCGCGAAATCTTCTTTTCCGAAGGCCAGTTTTTTCGAAAAGTAAGTGCCCAGTAGCGTGAGCTTCTTCCCATCCACATCGACATTCACCGGCAGCATGGGAGCAAAGCCCACAATGTTGTGGTGCCAGAATGTGCCGCGAATTTTCGGAAGATCTGCCTCGTTCAGATATGCACCGTCGCTCGGCGGCTTGAGATCGACTCCCCCAATCTGCAGATCGAGTGAATCTTCTTGTGGTGTGACCAGCAGATTCGCCCCATACGTCCGCAGCTCGCGGCTGATCTTGTCGCCAACGTCAGTTGCGACTGCAATCATCGCGGTCGCCACGCCGACACCGAGCATGATCGCCACTCCGGCCAACGCTTTTCGGCGCTTTTGCCGCCGGAACGATTCGTAAACGAGACGAAGAAACATGGTTATTTCTGGAAAACTTTGGTCCGCGCCGCCACATCCGCTTCCCGGATGATCACCGAATCAGCCGTCACTTCCGCCGTCAGCGGAATTGGATTGCACCCGCCCGGCATTCCTACCGATTGCGGATTGATCGGAGCCGCGCAATTCTTGCAGATCACGCTATTCTGCCGCTTATAAAATCCCACCGCGCCGCAGATCTCGCAGGCGTCCAGCACGCTGGCAATCTTGCCATCCGGCTTCTGATAGAGCCAGAACCGAACTTCCACTCCGTTCTCTTTCGCCTGATAGCGGTGCAGGTCGCCGTCGTAAACCTGCTTCAACGGAATGCTGACCTGGCCGTTCACGAAGGTGACTTCCGTCGCCGGCGACAGCGCACTTACGCTCTTGGCATAAATGAATTCCGCGGTGGCCAGGACGATGAACACAAACGAACTGACGTAAACCGCACCCATCCACAGCCGCTCGCGCCGCGCGCTCCACAACGCCTTTCGCCGCTCCGCCGCCGATTCCGGCACTGCCACAGGTTGGCGTCGCTTTACTTCGAACAACACCATCAAGGCCGCCAGCGCCAGAATCGTAATAAAGAAGAAGACGTCGTTGCGTACGATCGGTCCGACAATCGCCATCTCCTCTTTCGACGATGGCAGTACGCCGTTCTCCGAAAGCTCATGCAATCCGCTGATCACCAGCTGCGCCGCGACGAAGAACAGAATCACCGTGGTCACACGGAAGAATTTCTGCAAATTGATCTTGATGCTGCCTTTGACAAACGTCACGCCAAACGCCACCGCCGCCAGGATCCCGAGCATGGTTCCGATAAAGCTCAGCAGCGCCGTCGAGTTCAGCGAAACGGCCGCTAACGCCAGCACTGTCTCCGCGCCTTCGCGAAGCACCATCAGAAAGACAAACGCAAACAGTCCGAACCAGGCATCATTTCCGGCCAGCAGCCCAACTTTGCCTTCGATCTCGCCCTTCAGCTTGCGCCCGGTTTTCATCATGAAGATGACCATGGTGATGACAAAGAACGCCGCCGCCAGCATGATCCAGCCCTCAAATACGTCCTCATTCAAGTTGAGCCGCGAAAGTACCACTGCCCCCGCGATGCTCCCGAGAAACGCCGCGCCCAGGGCTGCATACACCGCCTTTCGCAGCTCCGGCCGTCCAATCTTTTCGAGGTAAGCCAGCGTGATGCCCACAATCAGGGCCGCCTCGACCCCCTCCCGCAGCGTAATCATGAATGCTTGCAACATTTCAGAACCCGTCCTTGTAGATTGCCATTGTCATCCCGACCAAGCTTGAGCCGTATCGCGGGCGTGAGCGAAGCGGGAGCCCGCAGGCGAAATCCTGAGCGAAGCGAAGGACCTCCGAAATAAACCACCTTCGACGCGCATCCCTATTACCAAATGCCCCAGCCATTTTGAAAAT
>JAFAGX010000418.1 GCA_019237515.1 Acidobacteriaceae bacterium | reverse complement strand
TGCCGAACGGAAGCGCCTGCGCGCGATTCGTGCCGTGGCCGATCTGGTGATTGACACTTCGAAATTCAATGTACATGAATTGCGCGCATACATAACGGAACGCTTCCACAAGCGCGAACCCAGCAAAAATATTTTGGTGTCGTCGGTGAGCTTTGGGTTTCGCAATGGAGTTCCCCAGGATGCAGACCTGGTCTTTGATGTTCGCTTCCTGCCGAACCCGCACTTCGTGCCGGAATTTCGGCCGCTGACCGGTCGCGACCCCAAAGTGGCGAAATATATCCGTTCGTTTCCTCAAACGCGCGAATTCATTAAAAGGATTTCCGAGCTTCTCATTTATCTTCTGCCCCACTACATCGAAGAAGGGAAGAGTTACTTGACAATTTCGTTCGGCTGCACTGGGGGACAGCATCGCTCAGTGATGATGGCCGAAGAAGTGGGCAAGCTGCTGCGCAAGGCAGGATATCGGGTGAAGGTCGTGCACCGCGACAGTCCTGCGTAGTGTTGCGTGTGAAGCGATCAAGAAGACAGAGATTCCACTTCTCTAAGGCGACGCTCGAGATAAGTTCGCTCCCGCTGATTGGTAGCCAGTTCGATTGCGCGCTGATAACTTTTCGCCGATTGTTCTCGAGAGCCGATTCGACGCAGTAGATCAGCACGCGCGGCGTGTAATAAATGATAAGTTTCGAGGTCCCCCTCATCTGCGAGGCTTTCGATAATCGTGAGGCCCGTGGTGGGATCTCCTGACATAGCCAGGGCAACCGCCCGGTTCAGCGAAACGATGGGCGAGGGGGTGGCAAGCTCCAAATTGCCATACAATCGGACGATCTCCTGCCAATCCGTGTCTTGCGCGCGAGTGGCCTTGCAGTGCTCGGCTGCAATTGCAGCCTGCAACGCGTAGGGGCCGGGATTATCCCCAAGAGCCTCTTTGACCAATGGCAAAGCTTCCGCAATTTGGGCGTGATTCCAGCGAGCGCGATCCTGATCTTCAAGAAGCACAATCTCGCCGGCCTCATCTTCCCGTGCCTCCCGACGGGCATCGTGAAGCAGCATAAGGGCGAGCAGGCCCATCACTTCCCGAGGAGGTTGCGGCGACATTAGAGAGTGAATAATTCTGCCCAGGCGAATGGCTTCCCCGGACAGGTCAGCGCGAATGAGGCGTTCGCCCCGAGTGGCTGCATAGCCTTCGTTAAACACTAGGTAGATGACGGAGAGGACCGCATCCAGGCGCTCTTGGACTTCGGAAGCGCCGGGGACGGCGTAGGGAATCCGGGCATCGCGAATTTTGCGTTTGGCGCGCACGAGCCTTTGCGCCATGGTTGCGGTAGGTACAACAAAGGATCGAGCAATCTCGTCAGTTTCTAACCCGCACAAGGTGCGGAGAGTGAGCGCCACCTGCGCCTCCTGGGCAAGGGAGGGATGGCAGCAGGTAAAGATCAAGCGCAGACGCTCGTCGGGGATTTCATCGGTCTCAACCTCGGGTTGTTCGACCGTAGAAGGCAATTCGCGGGCAAGCTGCGGCTGGAGTTTTTCCGCAAAAAGGGTCTGGCGCCGCAGGCGGTCGATTGCTTTGTGGCGCGCAGTTGAGACTATCCAGGCGCGTGGGGATTCGGGAATACCGGCGGCTGCCCATTGATCCAGAGCAGTTGTAAACGCTTCCTGGGCATATTCTTCGGCGAGTTCGAAATCTCCCAGAAGCGAAATCAGGGTAGCTACAATTCGGCCCCAATCCGACCGATAAACAGATTCCACCGCCGCGGCGACGTCAACAGGCATATTTGAAATATTAGATTTTTTTCCTAAGAGCTGTCGATTGATGCCCGTTTCGTTCGATTAGCCTGTGAACAACGAAAAATACCAGGGGAAACAACGATGAAAGTTATGGTTCTTGTAAAAGCGAATGAACATTCGGAAGCCGGCATGCTGCCGGATACAGAAATCCTCACGAAGATGACAAAATTTAACGAAGAGCTGGTGAAAGCGGGAGTACTTCTTGCGGCCGACGGGCTGCAGCCAAGCTCGAAGGGCAAGCGTGTGAAGTTTTCTGGTAAAGAGCGAATCGTAACCGACGGGCCGTTCGCCGAGACCAAGGAGCTGGTCGCAGGATTCTGGCTGTGGAACGTGGGTTCCATGGATGAAGCCGTGGAGTGGCTCAAGCGTGCTCCTTTCGGCGGAGGCGTGGAAGTGGAGATTCGGCCTCTGCACACACTCGAGGATCTGGGTGCGAATCTTACGCCTGAGCTCAAGGAGCGAAATTTGAGGCTTCGACAGGCGAGCGCAAGAAAGTAAGGCGGTTCACAAAAGTTCGGCTTAATGGCCAAGAATTTTTACATGAACAAGGAGAGAATACTATGCATTCGATCACATCAACTTTAGTCGGCACGGAGGTGCAGGCATCGCAGTGTAAGGTGGGGCTCTGGGCTGGCCGCATCGTCACCGGCATCGTGGTTCTGTTTTTGATCTTCGATGGGCTGATGAAAGTAATTAAAGAGCCGCACGTCCTCACTGCAAGCGCAGATCTGGGATATCCGGTAAGCTCGATAGTGTTGATTGGCGCGCTGTTGTTGACCTGTACGCTCCTCTATGTGATTCCGCGGACGTCGATTTTGGGAGCGGTATTGCTGACGGGCTACCTCGGCGGCGCGGTCGC
>JAFAGX010000408.1 GCA_019237515.1 Acidobacteriaceae bacterium | reverse complement strand
CCATTGTGAACTCGATCATTGTGTTGCGTTGTCTTGGCTATTCAGTCGACGACCCCCAGGTGATCCGGGCACTGGATGAATTCGAGAAACTGGGCATCGAAGAAGAAGACACATTCCGCATGCAGCCTTGCAAATCACCGGTGTGGGATACGGCATACGCTCTATTTGCACTGGGTGAAAGCGGAGTTCCGGCTAACGATCCGCGAATGGTGAAGTGTGCGGACTGGATTCTGCAGAAGCAGGTGCGTACGGTTGGCGATTGGAAAGTGAATAACAAAAAAGGCCAGCCCGGCGGCTGGTACTTTGAATTCAACAATGAGTTTTATCCCGATGTGGATGACAGCGCTATGGTGTGCCTGGGGCTCACTCACGCCGAGCATCCCAATGGGCGATACCAGCGCGAATCCGTGCAACGAGCTATCGACTGGATATTCTCGATGCAGTGCGACAACGGTGGATGGGCATCATTTGATAAGAACAACGACAAAATGATGTTTGAGCACATCCCATTTGCCGATCACAATGCGATGCTTGATCCCCCGACTGTTGACATTACCGGACGCATTCTGGAAATGCTGGCCGCCTATGGATATGACACGAATGATCCGCGCGTCAAAAAGGCGATCCGCTTTATTCGGGATGAGCAGGAAACCGATGGCTCGTGGTTTGGCCGCTGGGGCGTGAACTATATCTACGGAACCATGCTGGTTCTTCGTGGATTGGAAGCTATGGGTGTGGATCATCACGAGCCTTACATACAGCAGGCTGCGGAATGGCTGCGCATGGTGCAAAATCCTGATGGTGGCTGGGGCGAAACCTGCGGTTCGTATGACGATCCGACAACCAAAGGCGTCGGGCCAAGCACTCCTTCGCAGACAGCCTGGGCAGTTATGGGCTTGCTTGCTGCGAACGACACGCGCAGCGATTGCGTCGCACGCGGAATTGCTTATTTGCTGCGAACGCAGAAGAGAGATGGATCGTGGGACGAGGCGTATTTCACGGGTACAGGCTTTCCGCGAGTGTTTTACCTGATGTATCACATGTACCGGGAATATTTCCCCCTGATCGCGCTGACGACGTACCAGAAAGTAATGGCGGGGAGAAGTTGATTTTGATTGTTGAATTTTGAATGTCGATTCGCTTGCCCGATCTTCATTCAAGAATCATCAACCAAAATTCAATATTTCTCGTAGTTGGGTCGAAAGTTGAGAATTAGATAAATGCCAGTACCAATTTCCCAAGCATGGACGGTCGCGAGCTACGTCCTGAAGCAGAAGTTAAAAGGGCGCAAGCGATATCCGCTTGTGCTGATGCTCGAGCCATTGTTCCGGTGTAACTTGGCGTGTGCGGGCTGCGGAAAAATTCAGTATCCCGCGCACGTGCTCAAAATGCAGCTTACGCCGGAAGAATGTTTTCGCGCAGCCGACGAGTGTGGTGCCCCGACGGTCGCTATCCCCGGCGGAGAGCCGCTGCTTCATCCGCAGATCGGCGAAATCGTGGAGGGCCTGGTCGCGCGCAAGAAATATATTTATCTCTGCACGAACGCATTACTTCTGAAGCAGAAGATTAATCTTTTCAAGCCCAGCAAGTACCTGAGTTTTTCCGTTCACATGGACGGCCAGCGTGAGCATCACGATTTCTCGGTTTGCCTTGAAGGCGGTTACGACAAGGCTTTCGAAGGGATTAAAGAAGCTTTGAATCGTGGCTTTCGTGTAACTACCAACACGACGCTTTTTGATGGCGCCGATCCCAAGAGTGTGCGTGCTTTCTTTGACGAAATGATGGATCTGGGTGTTGAAGGCATGATGCTCTCTCCGGGCTATTCCTACGAGAAAGCTCCGGATCAAAGCCATTTTCTCGGTCGTGCTCGCACCCGACGACTGTTCCGGGCGATCCTATCGAATCGCAAGTCGAACTGGCAGTTCAATATGTCGCCGCTGTTTCTCGAGTTTCTCATGGGAAAACGCGACTACCCCTGCACCCCTTGGGGCATGCCAACGTTCAACGTCTTCGGCTGGCAGAAGCCTTGTTATTTGCTGCAGGACGGCTACGTCGATACTTTCCAGGAATTACTGGCAAGCACAGAATGGGAGCACTACGGCACGGAATCCGGCAATCCCAAGTGCGCCAACTGCATGGTGCACAGCGGATATGAGGCATCAGCGGTGAACGATACCTTCAGTTCATTGAGCGGCCTCTGGCGCACTGCTAAGGCGATATTCTCAAACCGCTATGAGGACCCGTCTGCGCTCGCCTTGCTCGAAGAACCTGTTCATCCGGTGCACTCATTCAATCCCCTGGTACAGATCGAAACGCCTGAGCGCGAGGAGACAGCAGTTTGAGCGGCAGGGAAGCAGGTCGCGGATCCGCAACTCCCGCCGATCCCGATTCGCTGGAGGTGGTTCCAGGAAGCGAGCGCCAGAAGGTGGAAGGTTGGGTCCCATCACTGGCCGGTCCTGAAGAGCTTCGTAAGGCGCTCGAAGAAGCGTTCGATTATCGCGGCGATGTCCTGATCACACGGAAAGACGGCAGCCAAATTGAAGGCTATGTTTTTGATCGCCGTAATGGCCCTACGCTCGCGGATTCCTACGTGCGCGTTTTGCCGAAAACTGGGGGGACGAAGACGTCCATCTGCTATGCCGATATCGCCGCACTGGCGTTCACGGGCCGCGATATGGCAGCTGGCAAAAGTTGGGAATCATGGGTGCGTCAATATTGGGAAAAGAAGGAAGCTGGGGAGAAGAACATCTCAATTGAGCCGGAGAAACTGGAATAGCGGCGATTGGCAATTGGCATTTAGTGGATTCGGATCCAGTCTCACAGGGCTAAGTGCCAGGTGCTAATTGCTAAATGCTAAATGCTAGCTTTTGTCACTGGCGCCACCGGATTCGTAGGTAGTCACGTGGCCCGGGTCTTGGCTGAGCAAGGCGCGCAGCTCAGATTGCTGATGCGGCCAAGTAGTGATGCTCGCAATATCGAGGAGCTCAGGGCTGAACGGGTAATCGGCGATCTGCGCGATCCCAAATCAATTGAGAAAGGAATATCGGGCTGCGAGGTCGTTTTCCATGTAGCCGCGGATTATCGGCTGTGGGTGCGGGATCCGGAGCAAATGTACCGCGCCAACGTGGAAGGCACGCGAGCAATTCTGAATGCCGCGAAACAAAATCGAGTGCGGCGGGTTGTTTATACCTCAAGCGTTGCAACCATGGGCTTCACTTCTAACGGCCACCCGGCGGATGAGAATTCGCCGGTGTCGCTCGACAATATGATTGGCCCGTATAAACGATCCAAGTTCATGGCGGAGCAAATTGCTCTGGAAGCTGGGCGCGGCGGGATGGAGGTCGTGGTGGTGAATCCCACGACGCCGATTGGGGAACGCGACATCAAGCCCACTCCTACCGGCCGCATCATTGTAGATTTTTTGAAAAGGAAGTTTCCGGCTTACGTTGATACGGGTTTGAATCTTGTAGATGTTCGACAATGTGCAGATGGGCACATTGCCGCTTTGGAACGAGGAAGGACCGGCGAGCGCTACATTTTGGGCGGCGAGAATCTAACCTTGAAGCAGATTCTCGATAAGCTGAGTGCGATGACAGGATTGCCATCGCCCAAAGTGCGTGTGCCGTATGTCGTGGCTTTAGCGACTGGTGTTGTGGATGAGTTGGTTACCGGACGAATGCTTGGCCGCGAACCCCGCGCGACCATCGACGCTGTACGCATGGGGCGGAAGAAGATGTTCGTCAACTCGGCGAAAGCTGAGCGTGAACTCGGATGGAAACCGGTTCCCGTCGACAATGCGCTTCGCCGCGCGGTCGACTGGTTTCGAAGCAATGGTTATGACCAGAATTGAGTTTCTGGCGCAAAGCGCCTCGCCCGGACGAGTGGAGCAGAGCTCCGCAGGAAGTTAGAATTGCCCGAATTGTGCAAAGTTGCAATCGTCGCCGCCCTCGAGCGAGAAGTCTGGCCTCTGATCAAGAACTGGCCTACCACTCACAAACAATTCGATGGCCGCGAATTTAAATTCTTTGAAAACGACAGTGTAGTGGTGGTGTGTGGAGGCATCGGACCTGAAGCGGCCCGGCGTGCGAGCGAGGCGATCATCCGCCTTCATCATCCAGTCCTGATCATTTCAGCCGGTTTTGCGGGTGCTGTGGACCCGGCTCTGCAAGTGGGACACACGTTCATCGCACGTCAGGTCATCGACGCCGACGACGGCAGTCGCACGGACTGCGATGTGGGCGCCAGTGTGCTCGTCAGCTTTGGCGACGTGGCGGATGTGCAGCAAAAAGCGAAGCTGGGCACTGCCTACGGCGCGCACGCCGTTGATATGGAGGCCGCAGCGGTTGCGCGAAGCGCCGAAGCCCACGGGGTCAATTTCCTCGCATGCAAAGTTATTTCCGACACGAGCCGCACTACGCTGCCGCCGATTGCCCGTTTCATAGGCAGTGACGGCAGGTTTCAGGCGCTCGGGTTCCTTGCGTACGTTGGGATACGGCCGTGGCTGTGGGCCAACGTGCGGCGGTTAGCAAGCAATTCGGCTCTGGCAGCCAGGAAGCTGTGCGTGATACTCGCCGAGACAGCGGAAGTTCACGCGGCAGATCGGGTGCTTACGAGATAACACATGGCAGTGGCGGAACAATTCAACATTTCTGAGGCGACGAAATCCATTCCCGCTACCATGCAAGCCGCCGTTTACCGCGGCATCAATGATGTCCGCGTCGAAACCGTCCCGGTCCCACAAATAGCTCCCGGAGAGCTGCTGGTTCGCGTCCATACCTGCGGAATTTGCGGCACGGACTTGAAGAAGATTGCGACGGGTTCGCATTCGGCACCACGAATCTTTGGGCACGAAACTTCGGGAGTCGTTGCCGCGGTGGGCGCGAACGTGAATACCTTTTCGCCGGGCGATCGCGTAGTGGTCTTTCATCACATTCCCTGCAGGGAATGCTTCTATTGCCGGCGCAAGACCTTTGCTCAGTGCGAGACCTACAAGAAGGTCGGCTGTACGGCCGGGTTTGAGCCGGCAGGCGGAGGATTTGCCGAATACGTTCGCGTGATGGACTGGATCGTTGAACAGGGAACAATTCGGATTCCCGATGCAATCTCGTTCGAGCAAGCCTGCTTTGTCGAACCCGTGAACACCTGCATGAAGGGCATTCAAAACCTTCAGCTAGGTCGGGGCGAAACCGTGTTCGTCATCGGACAGGGGCCCATCGGTATCATATTGAGCGTATTGGCTCAACGCGCAGGGGCAAGGTTGATCACTTCCGATTTGTATGTACAAAGGCTTAAAATATCAGGAGTATTCGGCCTACAAAATGGAATCGATGCTGCCAGCACCGACAGCATCAAAACGGTGAGGCAGCAGACTGAAGGACGGGGTGCCGACGCGGCGATTGTTGCCGTAGGAGGCAACAGCCTGATACGCGCCGCCATGGATGCAGTTCGTCCTGGCGGGCGGGTGTTGCTGTTTGCGCAAACAGCACGCGGGGAAGCGAGCATCGATCCGGCGGCAGTGTGTGTTGACGAGAAAACGCTTCTCGGTTCGTACAGCGCGTCTATCGAACTTCAGGATGACGCGGTGCGGTTTGTGATGAATCGCGAGATGGAATTGGAAAAACTCATCAGCCATCGCTTTCCTCTGTCCAGAAGCGTAAAAGCTCTACAGCTTGCAGCTCACCCACAGCCGGATTCCATGAAACTTGTGATCCAGCCTGGCAGCGACTGGGAAGGGAAAAAGCAGTGAATGGGAAGATGACAGCAGCCGTCCTCTACGGGAAAGAGGACGTCAAGATTGAAAGGGTGCCCATCCCCCGCGTGGCGGATGGCGAGGTATTGGTCAAGGTGCAGGTCGCACTCACTTGTGGCACCGACCTTAAGGTCTATCAACGCGGCTATCACGCACGGATGATTGTGCCGCCAGCCTTGTTCGGGCATGAATTGGCCGGAGTCATTGAAGAGGTCGGTCCTGGAGTGCGCAGCTTTAAACGCGGGATGCGGGTCGTGGCTTTGAACTCGGCGCCCTGCGGTATGTGCTTCTACTGCTCCCGCCACCAGGAAAATTTGTGCGAGGACCTGCTGTTTAACAACGGAGCGTATGCCGAGTACATTCGTATCCCGCGCCGAATCGTCGAGACGAACATGCTTGCGATTCCTCCAGACGTAAGCTACGAAGAGGCAGCGATGGTCGAGCCGCTCGCTTGCGTGCTAAGAGGTCTGCATGAAACCGGCGTTGAAATCGGGGACACGGTTGTGGTGATTGGCGGCGGCCCGATCGGGCTGATGTTCGTGCAGGTTGCCAATGCGGTCGGTTGCAAGGTGATTTCCGTGGTGAAGCGTGATGCTCAGGCCGATGCTGCCAAGCATATGGGTGCTCACGAAGTCGTGCAGATCACAAAGGTCAACGATCCTGTCGAAGCGGCACGAATGCTCTCTCCAGAAAAACGCGGGGGCGACGTGGTGATCGAAGCCGTGGGTCGCCCGGAGGCTTGGGAGTGGGCCA
>JAFAGX010000394.1 GCA_019237515.1 Acidobacteriaceae bacterium | reverse complement strand
TAGACTCGCAACTCAGCGGGGTTCCAATGAAAACAGTCTCTTTCTTGCTTGCTATTTTCTTGCTTGTCACTTTTCCTGCTTTTGCTGATGACCAAGGCCATAATCATGAAGAGCTGACTCCGGAGCAGTTGGGAACTGTACATTTCCCTACCACCTGCACGGAAAACGTGCAGAAGAAGTTCGAACGCGGCGTAGCGCTTTTGCACTCTTTCTGGTACGAGGAAGCGCAAAAGCAGTTCGAACAAATTGCGCAGGAGGATCCGCATTGCGCACTAGCACATTGGGGTATTTCAATGAGCCTTTGGCATCAGCTTTGGAATCATCCGGATGCCAAGACCATCAAGAAGGGGAAAGCAGAAGCAAGGAAAGCGGAATCGCTGCACTCGCGTGACGATCGGGAACGCGGGTATATAGCGGCTGTCAGCGCGTTTTACGGTGGGAAGAAGGACCGAAGTTACCAGGCGCGCGCGGATGCTTACTCGAAAGCGATGCAGTCCGCTTACGAACACCATCCCGAAGATTCCGAAGCGGCCGTGTTTTATGCCCTGTCGCTGCTGGCTTCAGCTCCCGATCACGACACAACCTTTGCCAATCAGAAGAAAGCGGCCGCGATTCTTGAGAAGTTGTTTGCTACAGAACCTGATCATCCGGGAGTAGCGCATTACTTGATTCACAGCTATGACAGTCCCCAGATGGCGCAGCTTGGACTTCCGGCTGCAAGGCGGTACGCGAAAATTGCTCCTGCTTCGCCTCATGCTTTGCATATGCCTTCGCACATTTTTGCGCGACTGGGATTGTGGGAAGACGACATCAATTCCAATCTCGCGTCTATCGCCGCGACAAGGAAAACCGCAGCCATGCACATGGGCGGCGAAGGACATCAGTTCCACGCCATGGATTTTCTCGAGTATGCATACCTCCAGAGTGGGCGTGAAACGGACGCGCAGAAGCTGATTGACGAGATCAGAGCGATGCCCGCAGTGAAGGATATGTACGGGGTAGGCTTCGATGTAAGGGTCTACGCATTAACCTTGTTTCCAGCCAGATACGATTTGGAGCTTCATCATTGGGCCGATGCGGCTGCGCTGACGCCGCCGGACGGTGCCGATGCTGGTGACAGTGGCATCAGCTATTGGGCCCAGGCTATCGGCGCTGCCCGGACCGGCAAGATCGATCAGGCGCGGACGAATTTGGCTCAGCTGCAGTCCATTCATCGACAATTGTTGGCCAACAAGAAGCCTGGATTTGCAGAAACCGTAGAACAAGACCGACAAGAAGCTGGAGCTTGGGTTGCTCATGCGGAAGGAAAGAACGACGAAGCGCTGACTGTATTGCGCAAGATTGCAGAGAAGGAGGAGGCCGAGGGTGATGAGCCTTTGGCGATTCCTGCTCGTGAAATGTTGGCCGACATGCTGCTGGATCTGAATCGTCCTCAAGAAGCTCTGGAAGCGTACCAGGCTGATCTGAAATTCAATCCCAATCGCTTCGATGGCTTATATGGTGCGGCGCACGCGGCAGAACTTGCCGGCAAGAGTGATGAAGCGAATACCTATTACACCGAATTGCTCCACGTGTGTGCCGGCTCGAATTCTGATCGGCCTGAACTCAGCCATGCAAAACAGTTGGTCGCGCAGAAGTAAGTGATCTGAACAAAAGGGGAGAACTTATGAGCAAGGCGATGTTGGCGGTCTGCATGTTGGGCTTTGGATTACTCGGATTCGCCCAGGATATGCCAAAGAAGGGTGGTACACCGGATAAAGCTCTTATGCAAAAAATTTGGGACGGCTGGTCGACGCTGGATCCTGCGAATACCGCGCCCTTCTACGCGAAAGGTCCACACGTATTCTTTGACATCGCCCCCCTCAAGTACAACAGCTGGGATGAATACGAAGCGGGCGTTAAGAAGGAACTCGCGGGCTACAATTCGGCCAAATTCACGGTCAACGATGACGCGCAGATTCACCCAGCGGGTCAGATCGCGTGGGGCACGGCAACCATCAAGTTCGACATGATGGAAAAATCCGGCAAAGACGATCGCGGTGATATGCGTTGGACGGTGGTCTGGCAAAAGGAAGGCGGCAAGTGGCTGATCGTGCATGAGCACGTATCCGTGCCGATGCAGTAGGCCTGAGTGTTGCCTTTTGGTTTCCGAGTTATACCTAGAGCGAGGGCTCTACCTTTTCGACGTGAATGGTATTGCTTTGCCGGTCGAGGCTTCCCGTGATCTTTACGTTTTTCCCGGCGTAATTCCGCACTGCGTCGGCGTCGTCTATCTTGTACTCCAAGTCTCCCGCTTTCAGGACATACCCGCCGTTCTGACGCAAGACGCGTCCCATGAAAGGTCTGAGTTTTGCCTTGAGAGAGCTGGTCGAGACGGTAGTCGTCGGGTGTGGCTGAACAGGTGGCGGGGTCTGCGCCATGGCACAAACCCCACTGATCACCAGCACGAAGCCGATGGTGCCAAGAATTCTCATCAAGTATTTGTCAGTGCCGGTTAGACCCCATAAGTGCCGGTTGAAGGTTCCTTCTCGCGCGAGAAGCGGTCGCGAACTCGATCCGCCAGGTTTTCGCGAGTCTCTTCGCCGCTGGCCGGGGCAAGGAGCATGCCCACGCCTACCCCGATCCCGACGCCAATCAAAATAGCGGCAGCAGTACCGAGGCCCCGGTGCTCTTTTCCACGAAGAACATCGCTAGCGCGGCTGGCACGTTCTTGTGCGGTTTCGATGAAGTCCTGAGCGCGGCCGCGGGCCTGGTCAGAAATGTCACTGACGTTGTCACCAATGCGGTCCCGGAGAGTATCGAGCAGGTACAATCCGGTTCCCAGGAGAATGTTGCCTAAAATATTTTCTTTTTTTATTTTCATAATCCCTCGCATATTTGCTGATATGGAGATGCGTAAAACAGAGCGCGCGTTGGCGCGTTATTTTCACAGCCAAACCGAAGAGTCGCCGAAGCGCTTTCCGACGGCGATAACCATTCTAAATCGGCTTCCGAAGGTTGCAATTCCGGGAGATGCTGTATCCCTGTCGAATTTCAGCAATGACGGCCTTGGAGGGAGCTTCGAACCTCACTTCTGAACTGCGCAGGTGGTCGGAGCTGTCCTGCCGGCGAATCGGTTCTGAATCCAGGCAATCTGCGCTCGTACGGAATCTCCGATCAGGCTGGCTGGGTCCTCGGTTTCGTACTTTTCCAGCTGAATCTGATCGCCTTGTTTGCACATACGAGCCATAACCGCGGAAGTTGTGCCATTCGCGTCAACAGCAGGTGTGATTGCAAGTATGGGTCTGATGGCTGGTTTCTCACCCAATCGGTTTCTGGCGAAATACTTCTGCACCCACCCGTTGCTTTGCCAATTTGGCTTAACCAGTCCAGCTTCACGGAGGTTCGGTTTCGTCTGTGAT
>JAFAGX010000358.1 GCA_019237515.1 Acidobacteriaceae bacterium | reverse complement strand
AACGCCAGATCGGTGATCTCTGATTTCGATTTCTCCACCAGATTCTTCGATGAGCTGACCACAAGTTCAAGATAGCTGCCGCTTCCGTTCTCGGCGCCCTCATCGCTTCGTGAACTTAGCAGCTTCGACTTGTGAAACATCCACTGTATCGTGCGGTCAAGAAGGACCGCATGATCCAAATCGGTGATCAGGCGATCGAACCAGAGATGAATCCCGGTAATCGGAGAAGTTTCCAACTGCGCAAGTTTTTTGCGCAGGGTCTCCGCTTCTCTTCCCTGCGGTAACATGCGCAGCAACACGTCAAACGGCACAGCTAATACCACAAAGTCGAAGACGAGTTCGTTCCCTCCGACGTAAAGCTTCGGGCCATCTGGCTCATCTCGAAAACAGTCCACGCCGTTACGAACCCGAACTTCTCCGCCGCGTGCACAAATGTAATCACCCGCAGCGCTATACAAATCCGTGAGCGCCACGGTCGGTACACCCATGCGCCCAGCCACGGCAGATTTCAGGAATGACTCGCGAATGACCTGGGCGGCGTACGGCACCGACATGCGATCAAGGTCTTCGTTCAGCGCGCTGACCAGGATGGTTTTCCAGAATCGCTCGACGGCCCGATCAGTCTGGTGATGGCGTTCGAGCCATTCCAGGAACGAACCGCTATCTGCTGGCAGTTTCCGTGCGAGTGAGGCCATCGCCGAGCCAATAGCAAGCTTGTCTTTCAGCCCCAGACACGATGCGCGTAGAAATGAAAATGTATTGTGCAGCGGGGCGGGCAATGCCGACGACCCAATGACCGAAGCCCGCCCGCCGGGTTCCAGAAAAGTCAGCTGATCGTACCAGCGGATCTTGTCTTGCACCCCGAGGCGTTCATAGAACTGAATCAGATTCGTGCAGCAGCCGAGCAACACGTGCTGGCAGTTATCCACCACTTCGCCAGTTCCCGGATGCTCGTATGAGGAAGCGCGCCCACCCAGATACGGGCGGCGCTCGAAAAGGGTTACATGGAATCCAATGTCGGTCAGTGCACAACCTGCCGCGAGGCCGGCCAGTCCACCTCCGACCACGGCAACTCGGGCAGATGTAGCGGAAGGCGTGCTCATCAGGCGAGACGCTTCAGAAATCCCTTTGCGAGGACTGTGAGCTTTTCAGAACGAGTGAGGCTGACTTTGCTGCTGAACACGTCATACTGGCGCGCAGCGATCTTTTCCAGCAAGCGTCGATAGATGGTCACCAGTACCCAGAGTCCTGGCTGGCTGTCTTCATCGATGAGCGGAATCAGTTCATCGGCTGAGGTATAGAATTCGCGCGCACGGTCGGCTTGAAGCTCCAGCAAAGGACGAAGCTGAGGCAGGTCAAATCCCGTTGCGAGTTGCGATGCCGAGACTCCGAATCGCACTAGGTCCTCTTCTGGCAAGTAAATCCGCCCCATCCCCGCATCTTCTTTGATGTCGCGGATGATATTTGTGAACTGAAAAGCTAACCCAACGTTCTCTGCCAGCGGCTCCGCAGCTTTGTTTCGATAACCAAAAATACGTATGCAGACCAATCCCACAACGGACGCCACCCGGTAACAGTAGAAGCGCAGATCATCAAAGGTCTTGTAGCGGACCGTCAGAATTGGCGCGGCAGCTTCGCTGATGATCTCGTCCTCATCATCCACATCCATTTCCGTACCAAATGCCAATTGGTCGAGCAGTTCCAAAGGAATGTTGTAGCGGCGCTGCGTATCAGTCAATGTGAGGAGCACGGGATCGTCGGTGGGAAATCCAGCGACGGCGCGATGGAGAGCATCGAGCCATTCAGCGATCTTGTGACGGCGCTCATGCAGAGCAAGCACGTTGTCGTCGGCGAGGTCGTCGCAATGGCGCATGAAAGCGTAGACAGCGCACAACGCTTGGCGTTTGGGTTGAGGCAGAACAAGAAACGAATAGTAGAAGTTCTTCGCGGCGGAGCGCGCGATGCTGCGGCAGACCGAATACGCAACCGCGAGTTGCGACTCGGTGGGGACGAAAGTTGAAGGGGCTGGCTGCACGGCGGCACTCATCGCAGCTTTCCCCAAGCGGCTCGGGCCACCAGCGCCAGTTTGCGGCCTTTGGAAATCGCGGGCCGACGGCCCAGTACTTTGTAAGATTGGCGTTCAATAGCATTGAGGATCTCTTGTCCGCCCCGGCTAAAAAGCTCAATGTCGATAGCCAGAGCCCGATCCACCTTGCTCACCAACGGCAACCCTTGCTGGAACCACTCCCGCGCACGCTGCACTTCAAAACGCATCATCTCGCAAAAACCAGAGGTATTTTGTTGCGCAGCGATAGTGTCCTCACTGACGCCGAAGCGCCGCAAATCTTCGATTGGCAGATAAATCCGCCCCTTCGAATAATCAACGCTGACGTCTTGCCAGAAATTCGCCAACTGCAGAGCAGTGCAGGTGAAATCGGAAAGGGTTTGGCGCTCGACCTCCCGATAACCACAAACATAAAGCACAAGGTGACCGACGGGATTCGCGGAATACCGGCAGTACCCGAGCAGATCATCAAACGTCGGATAGCGGCTCACCCTTTGATCCTGACGGAATGCTCTCAGCAAATCGGCAAAGGTCTGCTGCGGAATCTCGAATTTGCGAACAGTTTCTGAGAGAGCCACGAATACCGGATGGCGCGGGGTGCCAGAGTAGCAGGCGTGCAGTTCAGCTTCCCACTCATCCAGCAAGTGAAGGGCCGCGCTGCGGTCGCTCACCTCGTCGCCCAGATCATCCGAAATTCGGCAATATGCGTAAACGTTGTAGAAATGCTGGCGTAAATGTTCGGGTAAGAACCAGGTGGCGACAGAGAAGTTTTCGTAGTGGGTCCTCGCGAGACGGCGGCAATATTCCTGGGCTTCGGCTAACGATGGAGCCGAGTCAGGAATT
>JAFAGX010000522.1 GCA_019237515.1 Acidobacteriaceae bacterium | reverse complement strand
GAACGGCGGAACCGATCAGCCGAGCGATAGTGGTGATGAGCGTCCCACTTTGAAGCGTCGCGACGACAGCAACAACAATTAATCTTTCACTCAGAAATGATGAAAGCCGCGATGCGAATCGCGGCTTTTGTTTTATTTGTATGCCCACCCTGTTGCTCCAAAACCGGTCGCAACAAGGGTGGGGCAACCGCAGTTGCCCTTACGCGGCTTCTTTCGTGGCTAGCGACCGAACATACTGGCGCTCGTCAGAGCGGGTGCCGATCACCTTCATTTCGTTCCAGTCGTAGGGAAACTCTTTGCCGCAATCGAGGCAGACCACATAGGTTCCGGTGAGTGAGGCTGCTCCGCGGCGACGCGTTCCCTGACGAACACTTATGGGGAAGCTATAGTGTCCGTGCCAGCAACCAAAAACCGCGTCCAAAAATTTGCCCCACATACGCCCTCCCACAGAGCCCGCAATCTCCCTGGCCGTGCTCACCCATCATCTACTTAGATTCAGCTCTGGATGAAAAGGTTCGTCCGGCGACTGCGACAGGAGCCAAGCGGGGAGCCGATTCTCGCCCATTCTGGAACATCTTGTAGCGGAATGGGTTAGGCAAGCCTCGCAACCGCAGAGAGTACCGAGGTGAAAAAATACCCACTCACGCTGCGAGAATCAGCTATTTAATTTGGATGATCAGACCGTTTCCGGCCCGACCTTCTTCTTGGCTTTGCACTTGGAGATGATGGCCGAGCGCAGCCGGGTCCGCAGATCGTCTGGCAATTCGTAAAGCTGCGAGTCGCGATAGATCTCGATGGTCTTCTTGGTCGTGTCGCAGACGACGTAGCAGTTGTGGCACCAGGCAAGATGGTCTTCCAGTTCAGACTTGGTATGATCGTCGATCACACCGTCCAGATAGTTGGTCAGCTCGTTGAGGAATTCAGTACATTTCACTGGTCGCCATCTCCGCCATCGTGTTTTGGTCTCCCGTCTGCGCTCTCGCGTCTTTGGAAGTAACGGCTTAGCCGTTCTCGTAACTGCAAACGCGCCCGCAGCAATCGGGACTTCACCGCCGGGATGCTGAGGTCCAGTGCTTCAGCGGTTTCCTCGGTGGAAAGACCTTCCACGTCGCGTAAAACAAAAACCGTGCGAAAACTCGGTGGCAAGCCCTGAATGGTGCGGCTCAAAATATCCCGCAACTCCGCCTGGCTGTATTGCTGCTCAGGATTCGGGCTCCAGTCCGCGACTTCTCGCGGCAGCGAGTCTTCTTCAGTCTTTACATCTTCATCGAGCGAAACCATGCGCTCGGGTCGACGGCGCCGCAACTTCATCAGCGCTTCGTTTACCGCGATACGCACGAGCCAGGTATAAAATTTTGACTGACCCTGAAACTGGTTCAGATTGCCATAAGCTTTCAGGAACGCATCCTGAACTACGTCCTCAGCATCCTCCCGATTCTGGGTAATGTGCTGTGCGATACGGAAGACGTTCCGGTCGTAACGACGGACCAGATCTTCAAAGGCCCCAACGTCTCCGGCTTTAGCTGCCTGAACCAGCGCCAGCTCATCACTGACCGGTTCACTTACTTTGTTTTGGATGGCGGTCATTTCTGGTCCGATGCAACAATTTTCGCGGTTAAGGGCGGCGGCAAAACTGCTATTTTACTGGCTTACCGGCCATTACGCGTACTTGCTTTGACGTAATTGGAGGCGGTGAGTTTGCGCCGGCGCCGGGCCGCTTACGAATCTTCCGCGGAGCAGGTACTTCGGTCACCAGCCAGCATACCAAAATAGCCCTATAATCAGAAATTTGCAGAGGAAAACCCAGAAGTCTGGATTTTGGCGCCCAGAGATCGGTTAAGGATGGCAGAACAAAGCCAGATCGCAAGAGTGGTCGAAAAGGCAGTGGCTCAAGTACTTGAGAGTCACCTGCCCCAGTTGCAGCGGGAGTTGACTGAAGTTGTTCTGAAGGAAGTTCCGCCTGGCACAACCACGCCGGCAAACAATGGCGCAGAGGATCTGCTGAAAGCGATTTCCCTGATCCACGGGGGAACAACCCAGAAAGAAATTCTGAGGGCACTGCTCGAATGCACCGGTCCTTATTGCGGCCGGGCCGCTCTATTTGTCATGAAGGCCGGGGCTGCGAACGGATGGCAAGGGCGTGCGTTCGACAATAACGACGATGTCAAAGATTTTGCGTTGGACGTGACTGCTGAAGCTCCATCGCAAGTTTTGCAGAACCGGACGGCAGTGAATTCGCACATCGCCGACATGGATCCGCAATTCATCTCCCGCTTTGGGGCTCCGTCTCACGATCAGATTTTGCTGTTACCGCTTCGCCTTAAAGATAAAATTGCGGCTCTGGTCTACGCTGATGGTGGCATGGATGGAGGCGGGCCTGTGGATACGGCCGCCCTTGAGCTGCTGGTTGCCGCCACCAGCGCGTGGCTTGAAGTCGCTTCGTTGCGTAAGCAAGCGGCAAAAGAGGGAACTGCAGATTCGGCGGGAGAAAGCGCGCCCGTTCCCGTGCAAACAGTTTCGTCGTATTCGGATCCTTTTGCCGGGCGTGCACCCAAGCACACCATGGCCGCTGCGGCAGCAGCGGAATCAGCCGAACCCGTCGTGGCGGCTGTAAGCGGAGCAGCGGCTGCTGCGGCTCCTGCCAGAGACGCTTTTGCCCAGATGTCACCGGAGGACGCAGAGATTCATCGCAAGGCTCAACGCTTCGCACGCCTTTTAACCGACGAGATCAAACTTTACAACCAGGCCAAAGTAGCGGAAGGGCGGAAGCATAAGGATGTCTATGATCGGCTGAAGGAAGACATCGAGAAGAGCCGGGCGACTTACGCGAAGCGCTATGGGAATACCGCAGCGGCAAAGGGCGATTACTTCAATAATGAAGTGATTCGCAGCCTCGCCGAAGATGATGCCACGCTCATGGGTCCGAATTTCCGCAGGTAGCTTCCGACTGCTAGAGCAAGTCGCCACTTTGCTAATAACACGGGCTCGCCAGGTAAGCATGTAATACCGACGCGCCCTCGGCGCGAGGGATCTTACGAAACTTCGGGAACTAACACCGGCGCGTGCGGGAATAGTGCGCCTATTTACGGCATCGGCAGCATCAGGCTGACGTAAGATCCCTTACGGCTGAAGCCGTTCGGGATGACATTTGCGGATTGGGCAAGCTATGATCCGCAGCAAAATAGGAAACATAGGCTTTCGGAACCAACTTTGGCATCCAGCTCTCATCGAAATAGAAGATAATTAAAGCAGTGGTGTTTCGCCCGTATCTGATTGTCGGTGTGGTCCTCGCAGCATTAGCTAGCTCTCTTGCGCCAGGTTTAGACACGCCTGCACAATCCCAGCCAAAGACACACTCTTTCAAGAAGAAGACTGCCGTAAGAAGCACAGCGGCTCGCAGACGAAAGCGTTCATCACCGCGCTTGCGGCGCATGCATCAGGCCTTTGTTGCGTCTGCGACTCTCAAGCCCATGGCGCGGCAGTTAATTCAAGATCGGACTCCTGCGGCCTACGCCGGTGTTCAAGCATATGCGGTTCGCCATTCGCGCGAGGATGCCGGCGCATTGGCGTGGCTGGTCATCGGCTACGCTCGCGTTCTCGATCACAACTACGCTCAGGCTATCGAGCCGCTGAATCGGGCAAAGCCTCATGCCGGCGACATCGGCGATTATGTCAGCTACTATCTTGGAACGGCGTACTACCAGTCAGGACACCTAGCTGAAGCAGCCGCTACCCTCAATTCGTTTGATAAGAGTTATCCCGAATCGCTGCTGATCCGCGATGCGCATGTGGTGTATGCGAATGCCCTCATTGCCGACGGAAAACCTGGCGATGCGATTGATCTTCTGGAGAAAGACCGTCAGCCGATACGCGCCGATCTCGAGCTGATTTTAGGTCGCGCATACGAAGCCGACAATCAGCCGGCAAAAGCGCTTACCATTTTTCGCAATCTGTACTACACGATGCCGCTGAGTTGGGAAGCCAGCCAGGTCCAGGGCGATCTCGGGAAACTGGAATCTGCTTCTCAAGTTGCGCCCGTAAGCCTCGATGTGAAGCGGACACGTGCCGATTTGCTCGATAAAGGAAAACAGTTTGCCGAAGCTGCTAATGACTATCGCGATCTGATCAATGAGGTGCCTCCGGAGCAACGCCCCCAGATTCAAGTGGAATTAGCCGATGCCCTGCGCCATACCGGTCAGCAGAAGGAAGCCAGGAAAATGCTGGAGTCGATTCCTGACTTCACGCCGGAGGTCAACGCGCAAAAATTATTTAATCTCGGGGAAATTGCGCGCAGCGCGAATGATGACGATGAATTTCTACGCATCGTCGGCCAGCTTCGAGAGCAATATCCTGCTAGTCCGTGGCTTGAGCAGTCGCTGCTATCG
>JAFAGX010000533.1 GCA_019237515.1 Acidobacteriaceae bacterium | reverse complement strand
TTGACGTTTATCGCGAACTCGCGGAACGGCGGGTCGGCGCTCAACACCAGCAATTTTCGGAGAAAGTTGTTAACTCGTAGCGCGCAAAAAATTATGCCTTCTTCAACAATGGGATGCCAGGCGAGACCAATCCGAGACGATGTAGCTTGCCTTCGATGCGCTTGCGGTCGTTATCTGCAGATGCAGCCGTATAGCGCTTGCGCAGTTTTTGAGCTTTCTCTTTGCGAGTGCGGCGGCGGCGAATCTCGGGCCGCCGGCTGGGTGCGGACATGGCGTACTCCTTAGGTTTGAAGTAATTTCTGAGAGTAGCAGGATTTCGACCTGGAGCACAAACGAGCTCTCGGCTCCAACAGCAGGTTCCTTCAGGCTCATTGGAATGATAAAGACGGTACGGGCTCGAACGACTCGGCTAGCAGGCGAGCTGGTCGCGGCTCAGTTTCAGCCCATTCAGATTCCCCAGCACGGTCACTGCAATCGAGTCAGTCTGGAAGAACTCAATTGCTAACTGTTGCAGCTCTTCGGCCGTGACGCTTTCAATTTTCTCCAGCAATTCGTCCATGCTGTAGAAACGCTCGAAATACATTTCCTGCCGCGCCAGATTGGACATTCGCGAAGTAGAAGATTCGAGCGAAAGCATCAAGCTGCCCTTTAACTGATCTTTAGAGCGCCGCAGTTCCTCCGCCGGAACCGGTTCTGCTTTCAGCTTGCGGAATTCCGACACGATGCATTGCACGACTTTCCCAGCTGATTCGCGCGAGGTGCCGGCATACACCGACAGACAGCCGGTATCCCGATATGGATTCAAGTCACTGTAGATGGCGTAGGCCAATCCCTGCCGTTCGCGGATGTTCTGGAAAAGCCGCGAGCTCATGCCACCACCGAGCAGCGTGTTAAGGATGTAAGAAGCATGGCGCCTTTCATGGGCGATCGGGTGGGACGGCACGCCTACGCAGATCTGCACCTGCTCCAGGGCCTTTTTGTTGCGCATAATGATGCGCGGCACGATGGTCGGCTTCGGGCTATGAAATCCATTTTTTACCGGCTGCATGTGCTGAAAATGCTTATTCACTACTCCGACAAATTGATCATGGTTCAGATTGCCGGCCGCGCAGATGATGAGATTGCCTGGACCGAAGCGTTGCGCATAAAACCCGAGCACGGGGTCGCGCTCGAATTTCTTAACTGTATCTTTTGTCCCCAGAATCGGCTTGCCTAACGGGTGATCCTTCCAGAAGTTTTGGGTGAAGATTTCATGGACCAGGTAATCCGGGCTGTCCTCGTCCATTTTTATTTCTTCAAGAATGACGCCGCGCTCTCGCGTGATGTCATGGCTGTCGAACACCGGGTTGAGCACCAAATCACTAAGCACATCCATGGCGACCGGCAGATGCTCATCGAGCACTTTCACGTTGAAGCAGACGCACTCTTTTGCTGTGAACGCGTCCATGTTGCCGCCGATGGAATCCACCTGTCGGGCGATGTCCTCCGCCGAGCGATGTTTCGTTCCTTTAAAGACCATGTGCTCGACGAAGTGAGAAATTCCGTTCCACTGCAGGTCCTCGTCCCGGGACCCTGTTTTGATCCAAATACCGATCGATACCGATCGGATGTTTTGCATCTGCTCAGTGAGAACAGTTAGCCCATTGGGCAGAACTTCACGCCGAATGTTGCGAACCTCTTCAACCATGCCGTTTCGAACCTATGCTTCGCAGGAAAAAACCGTACTCAATCCTCATTGTTACACAGCGCGGGGCAGCACGCCCAAGATAGTTAAACCTTATATTTCATGTGTTTAGCAGAGATTCCCAAATTTGTACATTCTTACGACCGACACTGCTCTAAAATTGATCAAAGTAGCTCAAAAACTGGTTAGATGCATGCCGGAACCGACCCGAAGATCGCTTTTAGGGCTTAGTCTTCAAGAACTTACAAATCTTGTCGAAGACGCCGGTCAACCTTCCTACCGCGGCCAGCAGATCTTTGAAGGACTGTATCGACGGCGGGTGGGGTCACCGGAGGAATTATCCAATCTTCCACAGGCCTTCCGGATATCTTTGGCGGCCGAATTTTCTCTGGATTTGCCCACTGTGGAACACAGGTTCGTTTCGTCAGACGGTACCGTCCGTTACTTAATTGGCCTAAGCGATGGCCAGTCGGTAGAGACAGTTTGGATGCCTGAAGGAGATGGTGGAGAGGCAGGGGATGGCAGCGAGGCCGGAATCGAAGAAGATGGGCGGGGAGCGCGAACCCGGGCCACGATTTGCGTCTCCAGCCAGGTTGGGTGTGCAGTGGATTGCCAATTCTGTCTCACCGCCTTATTGGGCGTAAAACGCAATCTCACTGCCGGCGAAATCGTCGGCCAGATTTGCGCAGTTTTAAATGACCAGGGCGTGCAACTGCCCCAGGAGCGCGTAAACATTGTTTTTATGGGGATGGGAGAACCGTTCCTGAATTACGACAATTTCATGAAAGCCGTACGCTTGCTGGTCGAAGGGGTTGGAATTGCCCAATCCCGCATGACCGTGTCAACCGCTGGCATCGTGCCACGGATCTACGATTTTGGTAGTGAGCCGGTGCGGCCGAAACTAGCCATTTCCTTGAACGCGCCGAATGATGAACTGCGCGCCCGGCTGATGCCAATCAATCACAAGTGGAACCTGGAAAAGTTGCTTGGCGCTGCCCGCGAATTTCCTTTGCGTCCCCGCGAACGGCTGACGTTTGAGTATGTGTTGCTGAAGGAAGTGAATGATTCCGAAGATCACGCCCGTCAATTGGCAGAAATCATTCGCGGAATTCGTGGGAATGTGAATCTGATTGCTCTGAATCCTGGACCAGGAATCGCGTTCAGTACTCCCAGCGGTGAAAACACGCTCCAGTTTCAAAAAATCCTTACTGCTGCCGGTGTGCCGACCTTCATACGTCGCCCACGCGGTCGCGATATTTATGCCGCTTGCGGGCAACTCAAACGCACAATCGAACTAGCGCCATGTTGACTTTCAATTGCTAGCTGCTGCTTTCGCTTCTGGATGGGAGGGCATTGCCTCGCTTTCACGAGCAGCGCCGTCGGACAAGGCAGGTAATTCGATGCGGAACATTGCCCCGCCTTCAGGCCGGTTCTGGCAAGCAATACGCCCTTTGTGCTCTTGAATGATGCCGTAGCACACGCTCAGCCCCAGTCCCGCGCCTTGTCCGACGGGGCGCGTAGTGTAGAACGGATCGAAAACCCGCTCCGGCTTGTCTATTCCGGCTCCTTGATCCGTGAACTCAATGACGACGCATTCATTCTCGCTTCGCGTGCGCACATTCAGAACGCCGCCCTTCTCGGACATCGCATGCACAGCGTTGTTGGTGATATGCAGGCAAACCTGCAGCAGTTGATTGGAATCTCCAAGCACACGCGGCAAATTGGTTCCAAGATCAGTTTGAATCTGGATGAATCCGCCATGATGCTGCGGCGGGCGCAGGCGAACCGCAGTCTGCAGCAGAGCATTTACATCGATCGGCGACTTTTCCGCGGGAACCTGCTTCGCAAAGCTGAGCAGGCTCGATACCAGCGTGCGAGTGCGGCGAAGCTGCTGTTCCATTTTTTGGACCAGCGACTTTTGCTCAGTGCTTAATGTAGTAAGGCCAAGCAACTCCGTGTACCCGATCATGGCAGTAAGAGGGTTGTTCAATTCGTGCGCTGCCCCGCCCACCAATTGCCCCAGCGATGCCAGCTTTTCCGACTGTACGACTTGCACCTGGAGGCGCTTGAGATTTTCGAAGGCTTCCTGCGAGCTTTTTACCAAGCTCAACAGTTCCAGATCGAGCATATGCTGTTTAAGAAATACCATCCCGCCCAATGCGAGCATCGCGCAAAGACTGACCTCCAATCGGAAAGTGCGGACGCTTTCCGGCGTACTCCTGTCAAGCAAAGCCCATGCAGCGAACAGTGGGAGCGACAGGACTGCAAGCATTCCCAATCTTGCGACCCAGACTCCATGGCCATTGCTTCCCGGCTTGGGCTTCTCTTCTGCGGTCGCGCGCGATGCCTGCAGCCCGATCCAGGTCACCCAAGCCATCGAGACCGCCAGCGGGACATCATAGACGCTGCCAGTAAAGTAAATTTTCTGCTCAATGGCCCAGTTCGCCAGGTAGGAAATCAGGCTGTAAAGCAGCATGCAGCCTAGCCAGTTGGCGTACACCTGTTTCCAGAAACCCGAGCTGCGTACCCAGAGCGCACATAAGCCGGCAAGTAAAACTGCTTTTTCGACCGAGTAAATAACGTTTAGATTGTGTTGATAAATGTTGGGATCGGGATTGACATGCTGCCAGGGAAGCAGCGCAATCACATACAGATATAGCCACCAGATCAACAGCATGATGAAATCCAGCGACCCAAGGCGTGTGTGCCGTTCATCCTGCTGCAAGTGCGGTTGCACCGCCATGGCGGCAATCATGGGAACCAGGTGGACGAAGAGCACGATGTCGCCCGCAAAGAGATTCGGAACCTCTTTTCGCAGCACAACTTCGAAGTAACACCACAAGCCTTGGTAAAAACACCAGAATCCGGTTCCGAGTGACATCAGCACCCAAAATATGCGGGAGCGCCCGTAACTTTTCTTTATCAGCGGAAGAAGCGCCAATGTGCCGGAAAGCAGCAGGACAAGCTGGGTCAGATCGCTGGCGACTACTTGTGAATAACCGTGCAGGGTGGTGGAAGCGAGCGTTTGCAGACACACCAAAGCAATTACACTCGACAGCCACAGTTTGGCCCCTCTGCTCATAACTCGCTGGCTCTCATTGTAGGTGGGCGCAAACTGGACGAAAGTTACCGCCGTAACCTGCCCTGGCTGTGACTGGGTTGCGAAATCAGGTACTTCAAGGGCAACAACTTCCACTTGCTCTTATCGTAACCAGTTAATATCATCCGGTGTCACAGGTGTTGCCGTTCCACGGACGTCGTCCCTTGCCCATTCGAGCCTTAAAGGACCGTTTTCTTTGGA
>JAFAGX010000423.1 GCA_019237515.1 Acidobacteriaceae bacterium | reverse complement strand
CATACTCGCTGCGCACTCGCGAGAGCACCTCGCTGTACACCTGCAGTTGTCGGTAGGCGCCGTCGTTGTTGGAAGCACGAACACCATTCATGGTGCCGACGACCGTGAAGATCAGCACGGCAGCCGAAGGGATTAGAATTGCAGCTTTGAATTTATTGGACATCGATTGGTTTCTCAGAACAAAGAGGTCAGTTCATGCAGAACTCGTACCATTATATCTGTTTGATGCTCTCGGCTTACAGAAGGCGAGCAGAATTTACGAGAAATGGTAACGGGTCCTAGAACGCTTCTAACTGATTACGGTTGAGAGACTTACATCTGCCAAGCCGGTTCGGCGCCCATGCACAAGCCTCGATATGCTCGATGGTGCCGCGAAGTGGACAAGGCCGCGGTCGCAGCAAGTGCCACGCCTCCTTAAATCGCGCATACTTCGACCCTTTGAGCCTGGGATAGAGCGCAATCGCCATGCGTCCCAGAACCAGTTCTGCGGGAATGATGTACCACACGCGCTCGGGAACGATCAGCACCGCTATGAAATCGAAATCGTCGCTGCGATACGGCCGATGATTGCCTCGCACCGAACACAGATAACCGTTCCCCACCCGCGCCAGCGTGGATTTCACCTGTACCCGATGGAGACATCCGTGGTCCCCAATGACGAAGTCGAAGTGCGACATCTCTCCATAAGGCTTGTTCACGTGCAGCCCGTGCGCCGCCGCACATGCCATGAAATACATCTCCGCCCACTCGCCACGCAATTTGTGGTCGCGGATACGTTCAGCTTGATTTTTCATTGATTTGCTTGGATTTGTCGTCCCGGCCGCTGCAAATACGCAGTAGATCGCGCGTTTGGCTCGCATCCTTTTTGGAAATAAAAAAGGCGCAGCCGGAGCCGCGCCCTGATTCTCTTCCTATTTTCAGAATAGCAAATTCGACCGGGGTCTTATGACACGATTGGGAAAACTATTTCGGTCATGGAATGAGGAGTTTAGAACAAATTTCGGGACGTTGGGGGCTTGACAAGATTTTTGTGAAAGCTCGCCGAAACGCCTCAGATTGAGAAAATTCCTGAAATGGGATCGCGTAGGGACGACGCAGTGAGCCGCGTTGCTACCCCACGAAGTGCGGCGTAGCATGTCCGGGGGAACTGTCAGATGACCGGGCGGAGACTATGAAATTCGTAGTTTTTCTACTTGCAGCCGCATTAATGTTGGGTTCGGCACTTAAGGCTCAAACCAACTCGTTGCTGATCGAAGATATGACGTGGACAGAAGTGCGCGGTGCCATCGCCAGCGGCAAGACTACTGCGATCTACTATGCCGGCAGCATCGAGCAAAACGGCCCCGGTGTGGCGCTCGGCAAGCACGTGTTCATCGCGCATTACCTCGCGCCCAAAATCGCGGCCCAACTGGGAAACGCCCTCGTATATCCCACCATGCCTTTTGCTCCGACGGGAAGCTGGGGTTTAACCGCGCCAGGTTCGATTGATCCTGCAAAGAAGACTGGTCACATGCGGTACCCCGGCAGCGTCAACCTCTCGGAGGAAACCTTCGCCGCGGTCGCGCATGACGTCGCGCTGAGCGCCATATCAGCCGGTTTCAAAAATGTTGTGCTGATGTGTGACCACGGCGGGCCGGCGCAATCCCGGCTGGCAGAAGTCGCGGAGGAAATGAATAAAGATTGGGCGGGCAAGGGAATCCACATTTACTACATCCCCGACCTTTACTTCAAAGAAAAGCAAGTTATGAAAGATTACATGCGAAAGCATGGTTTGCCCGAAGACCAACATGCCGGCACGGACGACACTTCGGAAGTGATGTATGTCGATGAGATGGTAAATGGAAGATCTTCTAAGTGGGTCCGTCGGGACGCACTCATCAACGGACACGATGGCGACCGCACTGGCGTCGTCGGCGATCAGACCAAGGCTACGGCGGATCTGGGAAAGATGTTTACAGACGCCAAAGTGTCCTTTGCGGTTCAGCAAATCAAGCAATTGATTGCTTCGGGCAAGTAGAACCCTTTCACAATACCAGTCACGTACAAATCAGCAGGTTCTGCACATTCGTAACCGTCTGGCAAGAAAAAGGCATTTAGAACCGGCGAATCCATTTTTATAATCGGAGCAATCGCAGCTTCTAAACAGCTGTTTTGCCACTGACGTCGAGTAACCGCAGTTCGGCTTGGATGGGGGCATGCGCATTCAGTAGTGGGCACCCAAGCAAGGAGTCGCGAATGTACCGAATCATTTCAATAACTTTGGCGATGTTCCTGATCGCAGGCGTCTGCCATGCGCAATCGCTCGGCGATGCCGCGCGCGCAAACCGAAAGCAGAAGAGCCAGGATGGGAGCGCGTCGGGTAAAGTCATAACCGGCGATGACTTGACTGCGCCGCCCGATATCATTCACCTGGTTCCCGGTACACCTTCCAGCGGGCAAGGTACGGTTATTGCACCTGGAAGAGGCCAGCACGGCTACCTGGTTACCTATCTGGATACGACTAGATTTACCAGCGGTGGGGTTCTGCATATTACGATCACAGTCGGAGACGGTGCCTCAGAAGCCTCATTTGATCTTTTTCCTCAAGGACTCCACTTGCCGTCCGAAGGAATGCCCAATTCTCTAGTTGGCGCCCACAACATTCGAAGTGGCGCCGGCGCCAAGATTGATTATCGTTTTGCACACGGGGCCGTATTTCAACTCGCTGCTGAGGGCAGTTGGAATTCGAAAGCCGGAGACACCAACACCTACAGCTTTGTCGTGGATGTGGGAAATCCCTAAGCGCAACTTCTCGATGGGGCGGGATGGGCAAACCGTAAACCGCATGAACTATCTCATCCGTTGTCTTCGCCGACCTTGAGCACGGCGAGGAACGCTTCCTGCGGAATGTCCACGCGGCCGATGCGCTTCATGCGCTTCTTGCCTTCTTTTTGCTTTTCAAGCAGCTTACGTTTGCGCGTGATGTCGCCGCCGTAGCATTTGGCCAAGACATTTTTGCGCATCGCCGGTACCGTTTCGCGGGCGATAATCTTCGCCCCCACTGAGGCCTGAATTGCCACTTCGAACATTTGGCGCGGAATCAGTTCTTTCATCTTGGCGGCCAGAGCCCGCCCGCGATCGTAAGCGAAATCACGATGAACGATGACCGAGAGCGCGTCGACCGGCTCGCCAGCGACAAGGATGTCCAGCTTCACCATGGGTGATTCCCAGTAGCCCGACAGATGGTAGTCGAGCGACGCATAGCCCCGTGAAACCGATTTCAGGCGATCGTAAAAATCCAGCACGATTTCGTTGAGCGGCAGTTCATACTGCAGCATCACGCGCGACGAACTCACATACTCAAAACTTTTCTGCTTGCCGCGCTTTTCTTCCACCAAGGCGAGAATTCCGCCCACATATTCTTCGTTGGTCAGAATCGTCGCCAGGATTACCGGCTCTTCTACTTTGGAGATCTCGCTTTGCGCCAGCCACCGCGAAGGATTATCAACCTCAACAACCTCACCGTCCGTCTTCGTGATCTTGTAGCGCACACCCGGGGCGGTCGTAATCAGATCGAGATTAAACTCGCGCTCCAGTCGCTCCTGAATGATCTCCATGTGCAGGAGTCCCAAAAAACCGCAACGGAAGCCGAATCCCAGCGCTGCCGAACTCTCTGGCTCGAAAAAGAAAGACGAATCGTTGAGGCGCAATTTCTCCAGCGCCTCTCGCAGTTGCGTGTGCTCGTGCGCATCCACGGTATACAGCCCGGCAAACACCATTGGCTTGATGTCTTCAAAACCGGGCAGCGGCTCCAAGGCGGGGTCGGCATCGCCGGTGATTGTGTCGCCAATTTTCGTGTCGG
>JAFAGX010000203.1 GCA_019237515.1 Acidobacteriaceae bacterium | reverse complement strand
GCGCAATTCGACATCCTAGCGCCGGCCCGCATCTGTTTTCCGTTGTGATTGTTGTCACATACCCGTGTGATCCGCGTACC
This sequence comes from Acidobacteriaceae bacterium, assembly GCA_019237515.1. The sequence goes on along the minus strand of JAFAGX010000203.1, from coordinate 6,190 downwards.
CGACGCTCAAGCTAGGCCAGGCGCATGCTTTAGCTAAGGTTGGCAGGCGTCTTTCTCTGCGCTGACTCAAGCCACCGAGGAATCATCATGAGCCGTAAGTTTAAGACTATGGATGGCAACGAAGCCGTCGCGCATGTCGCCTATCGCGTCAACGAGGTCATTGCCATCTACCCGATTACGCCGTCATCCCCGATGGGCGAATGGGCCGACCAGTGGGCATCGGAAGGGTTGCCGAACGTGTGGGGAACCATTCCCCACGTAGTCGAAATGCAAAGCGAAGGCGGAGCGGCCGGGGCGGTTCATGGTGCGCTGCAAACCGGAGCACTCGCCACAACTTTCACGGCGTCTCAAGGCCTGCTGTTGATGATTCCCAACATGAACAAGATCGCCGGCGAACTGACGCCGACGGCCTTTCATGTCTCGGCGCGCACTCTGGCAACGCACGCGCTCTCGATTTTTGGCGATCACAGCGACGTCATGTCTTGTCGCGCCACCGGCTGGGCCATGCTTTGTTCCAATTCCGTTCAGGAGGCGATGGATTTCGCGCTGATTGCCCACGCGGCATCACTCGAAACCCGAATTCCCTTCCTGCATTTCTTCGACGGGTTTCGCACTTCTCATGAGGTCAACAAAATTGACGTGCTCAGCGATGAGACCATCCGCGGCTTGATTAACGTGGATCGAATCATCGCCCACCGTCAGCGGGCCCTCTCGCCGGATCATCCTGTGCTGCGAGGCACGGCGCAGAATCCCGACGTCTTCTTCCAGATTCGCGAAACGGCAAATCCCTACTATGCGAAAGCTCCAGAGCAAGTCCAGTCGGTGATGGATAAGTTCGCTCAAGCAACCGGGCGCTCTTACCATCTTTTTGACTATGTGGGCGATCCTGATGCCGAGCGCGTCATCGTAGTTATGGGTTCCGGGGCGGAAGTGGCGCATGAAGCGGTAGAGCACCTGAACGCGCGCGGCGAAAAAGTTGGCCTCCTCAAAGTTCGTTTGTTCCGGCCATTCTCAGTTAATCATTTCTTGAGCTGCCTGCCGGCCGGTGTGAAGAAAATCGCCGTCCTTGATCGCACAAAGGAATCGGGCGCGATTGGCGAACCTTTGTACCTGGACGTTGTCACCGCACTAAGGGAAGGTACGAACAACGGATTTGCTTCTCTAAAAGAGGTCAAGACCGTGATCGGCGGACGGTACGGCTTGTCCTCCAAAGAATTCACTCCGGCCATGGTCAAAGCCGTTTATGAAAACCTCAACGAGACCAAGCCGAAAGATCACTTTACGATTGGCATTAATGACGACCTGAGCCACACCAGTCTTACATACGATGCGGAGTTTTCAACGGAACCGCAAAACGTCGTGCGGGCGTTGTTCTACGGGCTCGGTGCTGATGGTACCGTGGGAGCGAACAAGAACTCGATCAAAATCATCGGCGAAAATACCAGCAACTACGCCCAGGGCTATTTCGTTTACGATTCCAAGAAGTCCGGAGCCGTTACGGTTTCCCATCTCCGCTTCGGGCCGCAACCGATCCATTCGAGTTACCTGGTTTCAAGGGCGAATTTCGTCGCCTGCCATCAATGGATCTTCCTCGATCGTTACGACATGCTCAGCGCTTTAATTCCCGGCGGCACGTTTCTTCTGAACAGCCCTTTCGGAGCCAATGAAGTTTGGGATCACCTTCCGCGTCCCGTGCAGGAACAGATCATCGCGAAGAAAGCCCGGTTTTTTGTCATTGATGCATACCAGGTGGCGCGCGACACGGGGATGGGCAGCCGAATGAACACCATTCTCCAGGTCTGCTTCTTTGCCATCTCAGCGGTTTTGCCCGGCGAACAAGCAATCGAAGCGATCCGGAAATCGATTCGCGACACCTACGGCCGCAAGGGAGAAGAGATCGTCCTGCGGAACATGAAGGCGGTCGATGAAACGCTCGCTCATCTTTTCGAAGTCAAAGTACCTGAGAAGGTCACGAGCACGATCGAGATGCCGCCACCCTTCTCGCCGTCTGCTCCCGATTTCGAGAAGAACGTTTTGGGAGCGATTTATGCCGGCCGCGGAGATGAGCTACCAGTCAGTGTCTTTTCCGCCGACGGCACCTTCCCCACCGGAACTGCGAAATGGGAGAAACGAAACATCGCATTGGAAATTCCGGTGTGGGATGAAAAGATCTGCATTCAATGCGGCAAGTGCGCGATGGTTTGTCCGCACGCCGTGATTCGCATCAAGGTCTACGATTCCAAAGAACTCGCCGCAGCGCCTGGTACGTTCAAATCCGTCGCAGCGCGCGATAAAGAATGGCAAGAACTGAAGTACACAATCCAGGTTGCGCCGGAAGATTGCACCGGCTGCGGCATTTGCGTTGATGTCTGTCCGGTCAAGAACAAAGCGGAGACACGTCTGAAAGCCCTGAACATGGCTGCCCAGCCGCCGCTGCGCGCTCCAGAACGCGAGAACTGGGAATTTTTCCTCAACATCCCCGAACTTGACCGCAGGAAGATTAAGAACAGCAATATTCGCCAGCAGCAGATTCAGGAACCGCTCTTCGAATTTTCCGGAGCCTGTTCTGGCTGCGGGGAGACGCCGTATCTTAAGCTTGTTTCACAGTTGTTCGGCGATCGCGCGGTCATCGCCAATGCCACGGGTTGTTCGTCAATCTACGGCGGTAACCTGCCCACGACACCATGGACCAAAAATGCTGACGGGCGCGGGCCTGCCTGGTCGAATTCTCTGTTTGAAGATAACGCCGAATTCGGTTTGGGGTTCCGGCTCTCGATCGATAAGCAAACCGAATTCGCGCGAGAACTGCTGCAAGGCGTAGCCGTATCTGTTGGCGAAGACCTGGTGACCGCGTTGTTAACTGCGGCGCAGAAGGATGAAGCCGACATTTTCGAGCAGCGGCAACGCGTGGACATTCTCAAGGAGCGCCTCGCCAAAGTCCAATCGCCGGAAGCCAAGCAATTGCTTCCGATTGCCGACCTGCTGGTAAAGAAAAGCATTTGGATCGTCGGCGGAGACGGCTGGGCCTATGACATTGGCTACGGCGGACTTGATCACGTCATAGCCAGTGGTCGCAATGTGAACTTGCTCGTGCTCGACACTGAGGTCTATTCCAACACTGGTGGGCAAGCGTCCAAATCGACTCCTCGCGCAGCCGTCGCCAAATTCGCGGCCGGCGGCAAACCCGGGCCGAAAAAAGATCTCGGGCTGATTGCCATGAGCTATGGCAGCGTTTATGTCGCGAGCGTGGCCATGGGAGCAAAAGACGAACACACACTCAAGGCCTTCCTCGAAGCTGAGGCTTACGACGGCCCAAGCCTGATCATCGCGTACGCGCATTGCATCGCGCATGGCATCGACATGACCCGCGGGCTGCAGGACCAGAAAGCTGCTGTGGATTCCGGCGAATGGCTGCTCTATCGCTACAATCCGGAGCGCGCGCAGCAAGGCGAAAATCCGCTCATCCTCGATTCGCGCACGCCTACGAAAAAAGTGCAGGACTTTCTGTCGATGGAAACGCGTTTCAAGATGCTCACCAAGAGCAAGCCCGAGGACGCAAAGCATCTCTGGGCCGAGGCACAGAAAGATGCCGAAGCCCGCTACCGGCTGTATGAATATTTGTCGCAGCGCAAATTCGGAAAAGAACCGGAACCGGCCAAGGCAGCCGATTAATTTTCGTTGCCCGTACCCAGCAATGTGGAGGCAAACATGATCGACCTCAGCACAACCTATTTGGGACTCAAGCTGCGCACGCCGCTCGTGCCTTCCGCGTCGCCGCTATCGCAGGAACTCGACAGCATTCGCCGCCTCGAAGATTCCGGCGCGTCAGCCATCGTGCTTAGTTCCCTTTTCGAAGAGCAGTTGCGCCAGGAAAGCCTCGAACTCGATCATCGTTTAGGCGAGCACAGTGAAAGCTTCGCGGAAGCGCTCAGCTACTTGCCTGAACCCACAGAGTTTCGGGTCGGTCCCGAGGGCTATCTCAACCATATCCGAAAGGCGAAGCAGGCAGTCGCGGTTCCCGTCATTGCCAGCCTCAACGGGGCGACCGTCGGCAGATGGACAGCCTATGCAAAAGAGATCCAGCAGGCTGGCGCCGATGCCATCGAATGCAATATCTACGCTATCCCGACGGGTCCGGACGTTGCCGCGGCAGAAATCGAGCAAGACTATATCGAGATCGTCAAAGCGGTGAAGTCCGCTGTCACGATTCCGGTTGCGGTGAAACTCAGCCCATTTTTCACCAACATGGCGAACGTGGCCAAACGTCTCGACGCTGCAAGTGCGGACGGCCTGGTCTTGTTCAATCGTTTCTATCAGCCGGATATCGATCTTGAAGAACTGGAAATCCACCCCAACGTTCTGCTGAGCACTCCTCAGGCTCTGCGATTACCGCTTACCTGGATTGGAATCCTTTACGGACGTTTGCCGCTCAGTTTAGCCGGCACTGGCGGTGTCCACGGCCCAGAAGACGTAATTAAGCTTCTCATGGTCGGCGGGGACGTCACCATGCTCTGCTCTACTCTGCTGCGCAATGGCATCAGCCACCTGGGCTACATCGAAGAAGGCCTGGTGCGCTGGATGGAGAAACACGAATACGAATCGGTTCAGCAAATGAAGGGCAGCATGAGTCAGTTGCGCTGCCCCGATCCTTCCGCTTTCGAGCGCGCCCAGTACATGAAGGCGGTGAAGGGCGTGCAACACGTCATGGTCACCAGCAAAGAAGCCTGGCGAATTCTGACGGGCGACTAGAAAACGTTCCGAGCGCAACGATTGGTTTCTGAAGTCGTGACACCTGATTAATTGTCACTCCGAGCGGAGTGTAGCAATCACAAAGGACTGCGGAACGCAGTCGAGGAAGCTGCTGTTTAAGCCCTGAAAACCACCTCGCTCTTTCCCTTTGTACGATTTTCATGTCTAATGCCGCCTTATGAAAAAACAGGCCCTGAATGGCTTTGTCTGCATTTTCCTTCTCAGCACCGCCCTGGCGCAGAACACCACGGACCAATTAATTACCGAAGCTCTCAAGCCCTCTTCGCTCGAAGCAAATCTGGAACACCTGACTGATCAGATTGGTGGCCGTGTTCCCGGGACGCCTGCCATAGAAAAAGCCGTGCAATGGGGTGTGGAGGTTTTCAAAGCGGCGGGAGCGGATAGCGTTCACACTGAGAACTTCACCATCCCCGCCTCATGGGCTGAAGGCGCAACACAGATGACGGTAGTGGCGCCGGAACAGTTCAGCGTGCGTGCCATCTCTCTTGCGTGGGCTCCCGCGCTCGCGCCCCAACACAAGGTCCCCGTGATCGACGTCGGGAGTGGAAATGCCGACGACTTCGCCAAAGCCGGTGATGTCTCGGGCGCGATCTTGCTGGTTCGTTCCGAGGAGATGAAAACGTGGGATGACCTTTTTGCCGACTACCTACGCGCCCCAGGCATAATCAACCGGGCAGTTCAAGCAAAGGCCCTGGCCATCGCTTTTCAATCAACCCGCCCGCACGACCTTTTGTATCGCCACACCAACTCGTTGGCGGGAGATATCGATCGCATTCCCATGGTGTTGCTGGCACGGGAAGATGCTGGCCGTATGGCGCGGCTGATCGCTTCTGGACAAAAACTCCATGCCGATCTCTCTATTCCCAACCACGTCGGCGGCCCCATTCAATCCGCAAATGTTATCGCAGAACTGCGCGGCAGCGAGAAGCCCGATGAGTTTGTCGTTCTCGGCGCCCACCTCGATTCCTGGGAACTGGGAACCGGCGCGCTTGATAATGGATGTAATGCGGCACTGGTCATCGATGCACTCCGCGCCATGAAAGCTGCTGGACTGCGGACTCGGCGAAGTATTCGTTTCATTCTGTTCTCCGGCGAGGAGGAAGGTCTGCTGGGGTCGCATGCTTACGTGCTGGCGCATCGCAATGAACTGGACAAAACGGCCGGAGTTGTCGTTTTTGATTCCGGATCAGGGAAAGTTACTGGCTTCTCTGTTGGCGGGCGCAAAGACATCATGCCCGCAGCCGCCAAGGTTGTCGATCCACTGAAGCAATTCGGCGCCGACTCGCTCACCCCCGACATGCAATGGGGAACCGATCACTTCGACTTCATGTTGGAAGGCGTTCCGACCTTTACTGCCAATCAGCAAGAGGCGAATTACCTGATCAATTACCACTCTTCGTCCGACACGTTCGATAAGGTT
>JAFAGX010000412.1 GCA_019237515.1 Acidobacteriaceae bacterium | reverse complement strand
TCCAGTTTTCCGATGGGAGGAATTTCGATGGTTTCGAACTCGGTGAAGCAGGGAGCATGAAAGAGTTCCCCATCGCGCAGGATAGTCATGCCGCCGTAGTACTCATTGGTGAGACCTTCGATGCTGAAGGTAAGCGCGTAATTCCATGGGGCGATGGGTTTTTGGGGCAGGCCACCATCGTACATATAAACATGCTCGGCTTCGCCGACCAATCCCATGGCGTAAACGGCGAGAGTATTTCCCATGCCCGGTCCCATGCCGCAATCAGGGACGATGCACACGCCGGCGCGTATGGCTTGGCGATCTAAGGCGTGCTGCTGGCGAACGATGTCGGTGTTTCCCCCCAGGTCACAAAAAGAAACGCCGGTTTCGATTGCAGCGCGCGTCAAGGGAAGATTGTAGAAATAGGGAACGGCGCTCAGAGCGACGTTGTAGCCCTTGAAGAGACGGCGGACGGATGCATCGTCGCGAACGTCAAGCTTGATTGCATTGACAAGCTTGTCGTGGACCATTGCGTTGACGCGATCCGCGGCATGTTTGGCTAAATCTTCGTCGTAATCAGCAAAGGTCACCCGAGAAGCCTGACCAAACACCGCGAGATCGTAGGCAGCCGCAATTCCTTGCCTGCCGGCACCAAGAATGATGTATGAGTACGCCATGGCCTTGCTCCCTTCTTATTCCCAACTCTATTTTGTCGGGTGAAAGCCGGATAAGCCGTGACCTGGGTCACCGGGGAGTTGTTCGTTTGGGGGTGAGGGGGTTATTGCTTTTTGGAGAAAATCTCCGCATCGGAGCGCCGGATATAGTTGGCTTCCAAATCTTCGGGCGAGATGGTCTGCCTTCGGCGAATTTTGCGCCAGCCGATGCGGGCGATGAAATCACTTCGCGGCGCGGCGACGTGTTCGACCGGGAGGCCTCGAATTGTGGCCGCTTCGCTGATCTGTTGATCGGGAGTAACAAGCATCCTGTTGCTGGAAAGAAGTTCTTCGCGTGTCATCAAGGTCTCGGTGCTTACGTGAGTAGTATTGTCCGCAGTTTCAAATTCGCCGACGAAGACTTCATTGCGGCCCGCGTCCAGCACGGCAAGGGCCTTGGCTTTCGAATCGCTCGATTCAGCAACGGCTTGCAACAATGAGATCGCGGCAATCGGTTTTTGCAGCACTTCGGCCAGAGCTTTGATTGCAGCCAGTCCTACTCGCAAGCCAGTGAAGGATCCGGGACCGGAGGCGACGGAGAAGGCGGCGATGTCTCGCTTGGTGAAGCCGTGTTTTTCGAGTAAGGCGGCGATTTGTGGCACAAGCTGGGCGGAAAACGTGCCCCCGGTGAGCGGCACGACTTCGAGAATTCGGCAGTCGTCACCTGGGCCGCAGTCTGCCAACGCGATGCTGCCGAATTTGCCGGAGGTGTCAGTTGCGAGGAGAAGCATGTCGTCGGGTACAGACGGCTAATATTGCAGGAGGCCGGTGTGCATGGTCATTTTCCATTCGGGACCAACTCGGCTGTAAACCTTGCACGCACGGCCTTTCCAGTGAAAATCCTTTCCGTCGCGATCGCGCCAGAGGGTATCCACATCAACTACGGCGAATGCGCCGTCACCTTGGTCTGAGACCTTGATATGGTGGATTTCGCGACGATTGTGGATCAGTTGATGGGTATCAAACAGACTCTGCCATACTTTTTTCCAGCGTTCCCGATCGAACCGGCCCAAAACCATCACCCAATTTGCAGGATCATGAGAATGGCTATCGGGAGGCCACGGCCAAACCATGTCGGGATGAAAGAGGCTGAGCAGGGCATCGGCATTTTGTGAGTTCCATGCCTCAGTTTCGCGATTTACCATATCGCGAATTTGCTGCTCGATTTGTACGGGTCCGGGGTTCATCGGTTCTCCTGAGCTTCCACCAGTTCCAAGAGGACGCCGCCTGCGCTTGAGGGATGCACGAACACGTAGCGATGCCCGCCGGCGCCGATTTTGATCTCGTCGGAAACCAGGCGGAAGCCGCCTTTCTTGAGGCGTTCAATCACAGAGGGTAAGTCGGGCACGCGAAGGGAAATGTGGTGCAGACCTTCTCCACGCTTGGCGATGAATTTGGCGATGGCGGAATTATCCGAGGTGGGCTCCAACAGTTCCAGGCGGCTTTCGCCAAGGGGAACCATGACCAGCCGCACCTGCTCAGCTTCTACTATTTCTTCACGCGAGATTGTTAAGCCCAGCTTCTCGTAGACTTGCTTGGCGGAGGCCAGTGATTTTACCGCGATGCCGAGATGGTCAATGGTGAACATTGCTTATGTGGCGCGGGGACCGCTCCTGCAAGATTGCGAAGATCCGCGTTGTGGAACCAGCAGATCCCTCGACTGCGTCAGGATTCGCCGATGGCGAATCCTGGACTTCGCTCGGAATGACAAATGAAAATTCACGATCACAAAAGCAGATTCCTAGGGACTAAAGTCCGCTCGGAATGACAAACTCTCCAACCAAGCTGCGGAGCTTCGCTCCGCCGGGCAGACGAGGACGTCTGCCCCTACGTGTTCCGAACAATCTCTTCTATCAAAGTGTAGGGATCGCGTTTGTGTTCGGCGACTTCAGTGGCGAGACGCGAGATTTTGCCGTCCGCCAGTTGCGCGTGGGCTTTGTTCAAAAGTGCGTCGCGAAGCATTTCTAGAAGCCGCTGCTCCCAATTTTGTGTTTTGCGCTGTAACGCCAAATTCTGTTTTGCTAGATGCGTTTCGTAATCAGCAATCGCGGCGGCCAAGTCTGCCGTGCCTTTTCCTTCGCTGGCTACTGTCTTCACAATCGTCGGAGTCCAGTCATCGCTGCGGACAGCCAACGATTGCAAAGCGCGAATTTCGCGCTCGACGCGCTCCGCTCCTTCGCGATCGCTTTTATTGATCACGAAAATGTCGGCAATCTCCATGATACCGGCTTTGATGCTCTGCACATCGTCGCCCATGCCAGGGACGAGGATCACGATGGTGATGTCGGCGAGGCGCACGACATCAATCTCGTCCTGACCGACGCCAACGGTTTCGATGAGGATCAGGTCGCGACCGGAGGCATCGAGGACGGTTGCGACATCGGCGGTGGCGCGGGCCAAGCCGCCGAGCGAGCCGCGAGTAGCCATGCTGCGGATGTAAATCCCGGGGTCGGAGAAATGGTCCTGCATGCGAATGCGGTCGCCCAAAATTGCGCCGCCGGTGTAGGGGCTGGTGGGATCGACGGCGATGATACCGATAGTGCGATTCTCTTTCCGATAATGCTTGGCAAGCTGATCGACAAGCGTGCTCTTGCCCGCACCCGGCGCTCCGGTCAGGCCGAGGATGCGGGCTTTGCCGGTCTGCGGAAAGAGCGCTTTCAACAGATCGGTCCAGCCGGGCTTGCGATTCTCGACCGTGCTGATGGCACGCGCCAGCGCTCGAGCATCGCCGTTGCGCAGATGTTTGATTAGGGACTGATAGTCGTGACTCAAGGAATCAGTGTAAAGCAGAAGCAGGACTGACGGGAAAAAGGGCGTTCCGGGGCAACCAAACCTGCGTGCCGCCATAGTACAAAACGAGCGGCCAGCCCGTTCAGTACGAGGATCAGGCGGGAAAGAGTGCACCGTTAGGTCCGATCTTCAATACCCGGCGCGCAATCGAACCGACAATCGGATACTCCACCCACTCGCCTCGACTGGCCTTGATGCCATAAACAATCGCAACCGCCATCATCAAAACGAACATGAGAACAAGACCAAGCCAGATTAACGGGAACATCAGGAAAATTGCCAGAGGTTGTGTAGCGTTATTCGGGCCGCCGTGATGTGCCACTAGCAGGAACATCGCCACAAACCACAGAACCGCCGAGCCTGCCATGAAAATGAGACACACAATTTGCAAAAACAGAGCCTGCAATGCGTGGAAGGAGACAAACCGCGAGTCACGCCTTATCAGGAAAATGATCAATGGGCCGATCCACCAGACGAGGGCCTGAAGCGCGTGTGCCAACATAGCCATCGTCCGTTCGTCCTGGCTTGGCTCTACGGTCGCAGGTGGCCCGGTGTCGCCCATACGTTGCGAAAGGCTACCAGAACAACCAGCGGCTTGAAACGAAAAAACTAATCTTTCAGCAACTGGCGGGCGATGACCATGCGTTGCACTTCGCTGGTGCCTTCGCCGATGGTACAGAGCTTTACGTCGCGATAGAACTTTTCGGCTGGATAATCTTTGATGAAGCCGTATCCGCCGTGGATCTGCACGCCTTCGTTGGCGCAGCGCACGGCAACCTCGCTGGCGTAGAGTTTTGCCATTGAGGATTCCTGAGTGGTCTTGAGTCCCGCATCTTTCATGGAGGCCGCGCGGAATGTGAGCATCTTGGCCGCTTCGATTTCCGTCGCCATGTCGGCTAGCTTCCATTGAATTGCTTGAAACTCGCTGATTGCTTTGCCGAATTGCCGGCGCGTCTTTGAATACTTCAACGCCGCTTCGTACGCACCTTCGGCCATGCCCAACGATAATGCCGCAATCGAGATTCGGCCGCCGTCGAGCACCTGCATGGCATCGATAAATCCATCGCCTTCTTTGCCAACTAGATTTTCCGCAGGAATGACGCAGTCTTCAAAGATCAACTCAGCGGTATCGCTGGCGCGAAGTCCAAGCTTATTTTCCTTCTTGCCCGGACGGAATCCCTTCGTGTCTTTTTCTATGATGAATGCGGAAAGCCCGTGGGTATGAGCGGCACGATCGGTTACGGCGATCACGACCAGAACATCTGCATAATGGCCGTTGGTGCAGAAAGTCTTGGTACCGTTCAGGACCCACGTATTATTTTTTCGAACGGCGGTCATTCGGGCGCTGCCTGCGTCTGATCCGGAAGACGGCTCAGTCAGGCCCCAAGCACCGATGAATTCCCCTGTCGCCAGCTTGCTGACATACTTTCTTCTCTGGCTTTCACTACCTGCGAGGAAAATGTGATTGCTGCAAAGGGAAGTGTGGGCCGCTACGATGATTCCTACTGATCCATCGACGCGCGAGAGTTCCTCAATGGCGTTCACGTACTCAACGTAACCCATGCCAGCGCCGCCGTATTCGGTGGGAAAAATCGTGCCCAGCAGTCCAAGCTTGCCGAGTTCCTTGATGGTGGCCAGAGGAAATTCCCCGGCCTCGTCCCATTTCATTACATTAGGCGCAATTTCACGTTCGGCAAACTCGCGCACACTCTTTTTCAGTTGCAACTGTTCGTCGTTCAATTGGAAATCCAAAGTTCCTCCAGGCTGGTTGCGACGCGAGCGGGAGATCCTCAGCGTCCTATGGGTTCGATTCAAATCAGATTAGATGAGAAACACTCGATTAGAACACAGGCATATGCCGCGTGAAAGTGACGAACGGAACTTATAACGATGTGAACCGAGGTGGTTGATGTTATGTCGTTCGTAATCGTTGCTCCTGTTCGCAACATCGTGGTTCAAGATAACGTACGATCTCTCACCCGCTAACGGGGGGTGGGGATGACACGAAAATAATGACAGTTGTAGCCGACCGACTGACTGGTCCGCCTCCGCAAATGCTTACTGTGAGGCGGAGTTGCTCATGGCAGGTGGTTTTCTGGCGCCACCAAAGAGTTTTCGGGTCAACCAGACCGGGGCAACGAAAACGTGGACCGGATTGGTGAGAAAAGCGGGCTTGTTGCCTTCGATTAAATGCCCGAGCCAGGCCAGGGCGAAAGCGGCCGGAATCAGCAGCAGGCCGATGATCCAGTGAAACCAGACCACGATCAGGGAAGAGAAGCCCACGGGAATGGCGATCATGTGCAGGGCGCGATTGACGGGATGGTTATGCGCGCCGTCGTAGTGAGAATAGAGGCCCATAACACCTCCTTGGCAAAACCGCTTGATTATAGCGAGGTTTTGGTATTCGGCATACTAGCTGCACGCGAGATTCCCGTTCGACTCTTCCTCCTTCTACTCGGGGTTCGCTCAGGGCAGGCCCTTTCCCCGCTGGTGAAAGCGCGGAGCTTCGGAATGACCGAAGTCGTGGGCAGGCAGACACACCAGGCCGCCTCAGGACACAGGAGTGCTGATAAATCTCTCGAAAACTTCGTTTGATAAAAGGCGGCCGCGGGTGGTAAGGCTAAGCATCTGTCCACGCTGCTCCAACAGTCCGGCGTCGATCATTTCTGCAATGGCTAACTGAAACTGTGCGAGTGAGTGATGGCCAAAGCGAGCCGAAATGGCGTCCAGATCCACGCCGCCGGTCAACCGGAGGCCAAGAAAGAAGGTTTCCTCGAGGGCGGCTTTCTCGTTTATGAAGGTTCGGGTCAGACGATCTTCGTTTAAATATGGTTGCAGGGCATCCGGAGTAGAGAAGCGAACGGCGCACAGCGCGCTGG